>CALSAU010000383.1:0-3257 GCA_943372985.1 Polaromonas sp. YR568
GGCTGCCGGAGCGGTGGCGCTGTCGTTTTTCGTGGTGTTCTGGCTGCTTTACGACGGCATCTGCCGCGTGTTCGGCAAGGGCCCACGCGGCGATGCCTGGGTGGGGGCGGGCGTGGCGGTGCTGGTGGTCGCCGCATCGTGGCTGGCCTGCCACTGGTTTGCCGGGCGAGCCGCCTTCCTGTTGGTGGGCGCCATGATCGCCACCGCGATGAGCGCCAATGTGTTCTTCTGCATCATTCCCGGTCAGCGCAAGGTGGTGGCTGCGATCCGTGCCGGCGAACCGGTCGACCCGGTGCACGGCCAGCGCGGCAAACAGCGCAGCGTGCACAACACCTACTTCACGCTGCCGGTGCTGTTTGCCATGCTCAGCAACCACTACAGCTTCGTCTGGAACCATCCGCAGAACTGGCTGGTGCTGGTGCTGATGATGGCCGCAGGCGCCGCGATCCGGCAGTTCTTTGTGCTGCGTCATGGCTACAAGCTGGGCCGCAACCGCCACCCTGCGGCCTATGCGGTGGCGGGTGTGGTGGTGATCGGTGTCGTGGTGCTGTGGCTGGCGCCGCAGGCTGCGCCGGCCGTGGCAGGCGGTGCCGACAAGGCCAAAGAAGCAGTCACCTATGCCCAGGTGCAGACCGTTCTGGCCCAGCGCTGCTACCAGTGTCACGGTGCCGAGGTGCAGATGAAGAATGTGCGGCTCGACTCGGCCAGCGCCGTGAAAACCCACGCGCTGCAGGTCTACCAGCAGACGGTGGTGCTCAAGCTCATGCCGATGAACAACGCCACTGGCATCACCGATGCCGAGCGGCAGCTGCTCAAGCGCTGGTTTGAAGCGGGTGCCGAAATACCGCCGTCTTGATACGGTGCGACTACCAGTCGACGACCAGCCCGGCGGCGCGCGTGGAAGACTTCTCAAAATGCGCCGCCAGAAAATCAACAAACGCACGCACCCGGGCCGAGGCCTGCAGCCGCTGCGGGTACACCGCATGGATGTCGGCCGGCGGCGTGCGGTAGCTCTCCAGCACCGGCTTGAGGCGGCCGCTGCGCAGGTAGCGGGCAATGTCCCACTCGGCGCGCATCACGATGCCGTGGCCGGCCAGTGCCCAGTTCACGGCGATCTCCCCGTCGTTGGTGCTCAGCTTGCCGCGCACCTTCACCGCTTCGGTGTGCTTGCCTGACGACAGCCGCCAGGTGCCATAGGCCTCGTCACCCTGCCGGATGCCGATGCAGTCGTGGCGCGTCAAATCATGCGGAACCTTGGGCGTCCCTTGCCGGGCCAGGTAGGCCGGTGCCGCGCACAGCAGGCGCCGGTTGGGTGCCAGACGCCGTGCGACCACGCGGGCATCGGGCGGTTCGCCGAAGCGGATGCACACATCGAAGGCGTCGTCGCTCAGCGGCGGTGGATCGACCGACAGCTGGAGCTGGATCTGCACCTCCGGATGCGCCTTGATGAAGCCCGAAATCAGCGGTGCAATGTGGCTACGGCCAAACCCCAGCGTGGCATTCACCCGCAGCAGGCCTTGCGGGGCAGCCACCGCGCTGGAGACCAGCTGCTCCATGTCGTCAATGTCGGCGAGGATGCGGCGCGCGTGCTGCAGATAGGTCTCGCCCTCGGGTGTGAGGCCGACCCGCCGCGTGGTCCGGCTTAGCAACTGCACACCCAGGCGCGCCTCCATCTGCGCCAGGCGCTTGCTCACCGCCGGTGTGCTCACCTCCAGCTCGCGTGCGGCTGCGGAAAAACTGCCACAGCGGGCCAGCAGACTGAAAAAAGCCATCTCGGAGGGAGCTGAAACAGGGGTGGACATTGTTAATTCAAAGTAAACAATGACTTAACTCTAACGACTTCCATTGACTCGGGCAATGCCTAGACTGCGGGTATCGCAGCAAAGCTGTTCACTACCCAGAGACACCGAATGAAGACGTACAAGATTGCCTGCATTCCCGGCGATGGAATTGGAAAAGAAGTGGTTCCCGCTGGCCAGCAGGTGCTGGAGGCACTGGCCGCCACGCAACAGAACTTCCGCTTTGACTTCACCACCTTCGGTTGGGGTGGCGACTGGTACCGCGCGCACGGCGAGATGATGCCGCAGGACGGACTGGATGCACTGCGCCATCAGGACGCGATCCTGTTCGGCTCGGCCGGCGACCCGCACATTCCCGACCACATCACACTGTGGGGTTTGCGTCTGAAGATCTGCCAGGGCTTTGACCAGTACGCCAATGTGCGGCCCACGCGCATCCTGCCGGGCATTGACGCACCGCTCAAGCGCTGCGGCCCGAAGGACCTTGACTGGGTCATCGTGCGCGAGAACTCGGAAGGCGAGTACGCCGGGGTCGGCGGCCGCGCGCACCAGGGCCACCCGATTGAAGTGGCGACCGATGTGTCGATGATGACGCGCGCCGGTGTCGAGCGCATCATGCGCTACGCCTTCAAACTCGCGCAGTCGCGGCCACGCAAGCTGCTGACGGTGGTCACCAAATCCAACGCCCAGCGCCACGCGATGGTGATGTGGGACGAGATTGCGCTGCAGATCAGCAAGGAGTTTCCAGACGTGACCTGGGACAAGGAACTGGTTGACGCCTGCACCGCCCGCATGGTCAACCGCCCTGCGTCACTGGACACTGTGGTCGCCACCAACCTGCATGCCGACATTCTGAGCGACCTCGCTGCGGCGCTGGCTGGAAGCCTGGGCATTGCACCCACCGGCAACATTGACCCCGAACGCCGCTACCCCAGCATGTTCGAGCCCATCCACGGCTCGGCCTTTGACATCATGGGCAAGGGCCTGGCCAATCCGGTGGGCACCTTCTGGAGCTGCGTCATGCTACTGGAGCACATTGGCGAAAAAGCTGCTGCGCAGGCCCTGATGGCCGCCATCGAGAACGTCACCGCCGACAAGACCCTGCACACGCGCGACCTGGGCGGCACTGCCACCACGGCGCAGGTGACGCAGGCGATCTGTGACGCTGTGAGCCGTCAGCCTCTGCTCAAGGCGGCTTGATTCACTTCAGTTTTCACCCTTATCCCCCTTTTTTTTCAGAGGCCTTTCACTTTTTCCTTCGCGTGAGACTGGCGAGCCTGCATGATGGGTGCGGACCAGTGAGTTCCCCAGAAAAATCCATAGAGGAGACAAGCAATGACAAGCGTCATGAAAAACAGCATCAAGAAGTGGTTCGGCATTCTCTGCGCAGTGGCGGCGCCTGCTGCCATGGCGCAGCTCCCCGCGGCGGGCACCCCGGTGTGCCCGGACAAGAACCTG
>CALSAU010000384.1:0-3250 GCA_943372985.1 Polaromonas sp. YR568
CGACGATTGCCCCCAACTATGAATACGGCCAGAGCGCCGTGGCCAGCTTCAAGGAGCTGCTCAAGGCCAAGCGCCCTGATGTGGAGTTTGTCGGCGAACAATGGCCGGCGCTGGGCAAGCTGGAAGCCGGCACCACGCTGCAGGCCACCATGCAGAGCCGGCCTGACGCGATCTTTAACGTGACCTTCGGCGCCGACCTCGCCAAGCTGGTGCGCGAAGGCAACCAGCGCGGCATTTTCCCCAAGACGCCAGTGGTGTCGCTGCTCTCCGGCGAGCCCGAATACCTGGATGTGCTGAAGGATGAAACACCCAAGGGCTGGGTCGTCACCGGCTACCCGTGGGACCAGATCGACTCGCGCGAGCACGCCAGTTTTGCCACCAACTACTACCGACGCTTCAACGAGTACCCCAAGGTGGGTTCGGTGGTGGGTTACGCCACCATGCAGGCGATTTTTGCGGCCATCAAGAAGGCCAACTCCACCGACAACGAGAAGCTGGTCACCGCGATGCGCGGCCTGAAATTCTCGACCCCCTTTGGGCCAGCCGAGTTCCGCGCGATCGATCACCAGTCCACCATGGGCGCGTATGTCGGCAAACTCGACCTGCGTGGTAACAAGGGCACGATGGTGCAGTGGCGCTATGCGGATGGCAAAGCCTACTTGCCCACAGACGCGTATGTGAAAGCGCGCCGTCCTGCCGAGGCGATGAAGTAAGGCTGTCAACCGCTGGTGCGCTGCGGTAGCAGCGCGTCGGCCAGACGCTGCTCCACCGGCAGAGGCTCGCCGTGCAGACGGGCCGCCAGCAGCTCGCCGCACAAGGCGGCGAAAGTCAAGCCGCGTGAACCCATGCCGGTACAGACCCAAACGCCTGGGGCCGGGGCGGCATTCAGCGGCCCCAGTGCTGGCAGTCGCGTTGGCGTGGCACAGCGTACGCCAGACCATGCGTTCAGTGGCGCCTGCGAGGCTGCATCCGCTGCAGCAGGTAGCAGGGCCTGCAGGCGGTTCATGTTGTATTGCTGGTCCTCTTCGCGAATGTCAGGCCGCGCGTTGTCGCGCTCGTAGCTGGAGCCCGTGACCCAGGCGAGACTGGCGGTCCCCGTTGCCTGATGATCAGCGGGCAGCGGCACGGCGGGGATCAGGCTGCCACTGCCATTCACCGGAAAACCGGGCCATGCGCCTTGAATGCCGGGCGTTTGCGGCGCCCATGTCACCTGCCCGCGGATGGCTTGCAGGGCCAGCATGGGCTGGCTTGTAGCTGCGCCGCTTTCCATGCTGGCCGCCAGCTCTTGGCTGGCAAATCCAGCGGCCAGAACCACCAGCTCAGCAGAGGCCAGTAACTGGTCTTGCTCGCCCCACGCTTTCCACACACCTTCTTCAAAAATCAGCCGCGTGACGTGGGCGTTGCCTTGCCGCTCGATATCCGGCGACCGGAGCCATGCCTTCACCAGCTGCGAAGGACGAACCCAGCCCGCACGCACATGCCACAGGGCCGCCTCATCGGCGGGTAACTGGCAGCCCGCCAGTGTCTCGCCGGAGGCGGGCTGTACCCAGTCGTGAGCCGCATCCGCCAGCGCACCGCCGGGCTTCCAGTCGGCGGGCATCTGGCGTGGGCGTTCCATTGCACGCTCCAGTACACCGGTCAGGGCATAGTCTTCATCCGGCTGCAGCAGCGCCACTGCCTGTTGCCAGGTGGCGCGAACGCCGCTGCGCGACAGGCGCGACAGCAGGCTGTCATCCGGTGAGACATGCGGCGCCAGAACGCCCGCGGGCAAGCCAGAAGCACCCGCTGCCGGTGTATCTGCGGCATCCAGCACAGTGACCTGCCAGCCCCGACGCGCCAGACTCGCCGCGGCGGCACTGCCTGCCAGACCTGCGCCAATCACCACACAGCGCGCAGGAAGCTGGTCTGCCCCAACGAAAGGACGAACTTTGCGCGGTTCCCAAGCCGGGTTGTATTCGCCCTGCAGGTTGTCGCGCTTGGGCGGCACGCCAGGCACCTTGCGAACGACAAAGCCGCATTGGGTGAGCGCGTCGCGAACGCTGCGCGCAATCGTCCAGGTGGCGATGCGTGTGCCGCGTTTGCAGCAGCGGGCGACGGCTTTGAAGGTGTGAAGGTCCCAGATATCCGGATTGCGTTCGGGGCTGAAACCGTCGAGGTACACCGAGTCGGCCTCGAAATTCTGCTCGCGCAGGATCGTTTTGGCATTGCCGATGCACAGCGTGAGCAGCACACGGCCACCTTCAAACACCAGCCGGTGCACACCGGGCAGCAAGCCCCAGAGTTGCCCGCTCAGTTGCTCTGCCAATGGCAGTAAATCAGGGTGAGAGCGGGCGCTGCGCAGTACATCGGCTGCGCTGGCCGGAAAGGCTTCCGTGCTGACAAAGTGCAGCAGCTTCGGACGCTGCGGGTCGGCCTTCCAAGCCGCCCAGGTGACCAAAAAATTCAGACCGAGCCCGAAGCCGGTTTCCAGCACCGTCCACCTCGGCGCATCTGCCCAGATGGCCGGTAATCCACAGCCACCGAGAAACACCGAACGCGCCTGCTCCAGCCCGCCCCCTTCGCTGCGGTAGCGGTCGCCAAAGCGCGGGCTGTAGGGGGCACCGCTGGCAGTGCCGTCGTCCAGCCAGTCAATGCGCTCGGGCATTGGGCCGAATCAGGGATTCGGAGGAACGTAACCCTGGACGACGTCGGCACCGTCGCCGAAAAAGTGCTTCTCCATCTGGCGAGCCAGGTATTGGCGCGAACGGGCGTCGGCCAGGTTCAAGCGGTTCTCATTGACCAGCATGGTCTGCTGCTTCATCCAGTCGGCCCAGGCTTCCTTGCTGACTTCTTCCCACAGGCGTTTGCCCAGTGGACCAGGGTAGGGCGGGAAATCCAGTCCTTCGGCTTCGCGGCCGAGTTTGATGCATTTGACGAGGCGTGCCATGGCGTGATCTTTCGTGTTCGGGTGAATGTGGGCGAAGGGCTTGGCAGGGAAGGTCCAAGGATGATTGAGGAATAAAGAACTGAGTTTTTATTCGTTCCAGTTTTCAGCAAGCGCTTCCAGAATCCATTTTCTTCGTTTCCAACCGGATTTTTGACAGCATTTTCTGAAAAGAGGCCCCTGATGAGCACACGACGTCACTTTATCAATCTTTCTGCCCGCACCGGGTCGGTTGCACTGGCAACCCTGGCCCTTGGCACGGCTCTGGGCACTGCTGTGGTCACGGCGACGCCCCGTGCCCATGCGCAGGCGGCGCCGCTGACGCTG
>CALSAU010000385.1:0-3231 GCA_943372985.1 Polaromonas sp. YR568
GGCGCGATCTGGATCTGCCGGGCCGCAAGGAGGCCGCGGCCAGCATCCACATCGGCATTGACTGGCTGGCATCGGTCTCGTTCGGCCACATCACGCAGATCGGCAAACGCGTGATCGTGCTGGGTGGCGGCAACACCGCCATGGACTGCTGCCGCTCGGCACGGCGCCTGGGCGGCACAGACGTGAAAGTGATCGTGCGCAGCGGGTTCGAGGAAATGAAAGCCTCGCCCTGGGAAAAGGAAGACGCCCAGCACGAGGGCATACCCATCATCAACTACCACGTGCCCAAGGCCTTTGTGCACCAAGACGGCAAGCTGCTGGGCATGACGTTTGAAATCGTCACAGCGGTGTTTGACAGCAAAGGCAAGCGCAGCCTGGTGCCCACGGGCGAGGAGGACGCGTTCTTTGAATGCGACGAGGTGCTGGTGGCCGTGGGACAGGAAAACGCCTTCCCGTGGATCGAGCGCGACTGCGGCATTGACTTTGACGAATGGGGCTTGCCGGTGCTGGGCAAGCAGACGCATCAGTCCAGCGTGGCCCACGTGTTCTTTGGCGGTGACGCGGCTTTTGGCCCCAAGAACATCATCACGGCCGTAGCGCACGGGCATGAGGCTGCGGTGTCCATCGACCGGCTGCTGCACGGCGAGGACATTGCCCAGCGGCCCGACCCCATGACCAACCTGATGTCCCAGAAGATGGGCATCCATGAATGGAGCTACGACAACGACACCTCCAACGACCTGCGCTTCAAGGTGCCCTGGGCCCAGGCCGAAAAGGCGCTGGCCAGCATCAAGGTGGAGGTGGAGCTGGGCTTTGACGCCGCCACCGCATTCAAGGAAGCGCAGCGCTGCCTGAACTGCGACGTGCAGACCGTGTTTGCCGAGCCGGCCTGCATTGAGTGCGATGCCTGCGTGGACATCTGCCCCATGGACTGCATTACCTTCACGCCCAATGGCGAAGAGGCCGAACTGCGAACGCGCCTGAAAGCGCCTGCGCTGAACGCGTCGCAAGACCTGTACGTATCGCGCGACCTCAAGACGGGCCGCGTGATGGTCAAGGATGAAGACGTCTGCCTGCACTGCGGCCTGTGTGCCGAGCGTTGCCCCACGGGGGCATGGGACATGCAGAAGTTCCTGCTGAACACCACGCAGGCCGGGCCGAACGCGCGGGACAGGGCTTTGAAGAAGGTGGGGGTGCCGGCATGAAACAGATCGAAGCGGTCAATGACTTTGTGATCAAGTTCGCCAACGTCAACGGCTCGGGCTCGGCCAGCGCCAACGAGCTGTTTGCCAAAGCCATCATGCGCATGGGTGTGCCGGTCAGCCCGCGCAACATTTTCCCGAGCAACATCCAGGGCCTGCCCACCTGGTACGAGGTGCGCGTGACCGAGGCAGGCCACCTGGGCCGGCGCGGCGGCATCGACATGATGGTGGCCATGAACCCGCAGACCTGGGATGCCGACGTGGCGGAGCTGGAGCCGGGCGGCTACCTGTTCTATGACAGCACACGGCCGCTGCCCCGGGAGAAATTCCGCGACGATATCCACATCATCGGCATGCCGCTCACCGAGATTTGCAACGCCGTCTATTCCGACCCGCGCCAGCGCCAGCTGTTCAAGAACATCGTCTATGTGGGCGCGCTGTCGGTGCTGCTGGAGATCGAGCCGGACGTGATCGAAAAGCTGTTTGGCGAACAGTACAAGGGCAAAGAAAAGCTGCTGGCCTCCAACGTGCAGGCCCTGCACCTGGGCCGCGACTTTGCCAAGGAGCACCTGTCGGCGCCACTGGGCATCCGCGTCAAGCGGGCCGACAAGGTGGGCGATCGTATCTTTGTAGACGGCAACACCGCCGCCGCCCTGGGCTGCGTGTACGGTGGTGCCACGGTGGCGGCCTGGTACCCGATCACGCCGTCGTCGTCCGTGGCCGAGGCGTTCCAGAAATACTGCGCCAAGTACCGGGTGGACCCGGCCACCGGCCAGAACCACTACGCCATCGTGCAGGCCGAGGACGAAATCGCCTCCATCGGCATGGTGGTGGGGGCCGGGTGGAACGGGGCGCGGGCCTTTACCGCCACATCGGGGCCGGGCGTGTCGCTCATGACGGAATTCATCGGGCTGGCGTACTTTGCCGAAATCCCCGTGACCATCATCAACGTGCAGCGCGGCGGACCATCCACGGGCATGCCCACGCGTACGCAGCAGGCCGACATCCTGTCGTGCGCCTATGCATCGCATGGCGACACCAAGCATGTGCTGCTGTTCCCTGAAGACCCCGCCGAGTGCTTTGAACATTCCGCCTGTGCGCTGGACCTGGCCGACCGGCTGCAGACGCCGGTATTCGTGATGACCGACCTGGACATCGGCATGAACCAGCGCCTGTGCGAGCCCTTTGCCTGGGACGACGCCCGCAAGCTGGACCGCGGCAAGGTCATGACCGCCCAGGAGCTGGAAGCGGGCCGTGATTTCGGCCGCTACAAGGACGTGGATGGCGACGGCATCCCCTGGCGCACGCTGCCGGGTACGCACCCGACCAAGGGCAGCTATTTCACGCGCGGCACCACGCGCAACCCCTACGCCCAGTATTCGGAGCGGGGCCCGGATTACATCTACAACGTGGAGCGGCTGCTCAAGAAATTCGCCACCGCCGCCACGCTGGTGCCGCAGCCAGTTGTGCGCACTGCGCCGCGCAAGACGCCCCTGGGCGTCATCTACTTCGGCTCCACCAGCCCGGCCATGGCGGAGGCGCTGGCCGAGCTGGCGGTGGACGGGGTGCATCTGGACGCCATGCGGCTGCGCGCTTTTCCGTTCCCGGCATCGGTGCGCGAATTCATTGACGCACACGAGCGTGTGTTCGTGGTCGAGCAAAACCGGGACGCCCAGATGCACAGCCTGCTGGTCAACGAACTGGACGTGAGCCCGGCGCAGCTGGTGCGCGTGCGCCACTATGACGGCACGCCGATCACGGCGCGCTTCATTACCCAGGCCATCCAGAGCCACGTGCAAGCCCGGGAGACCGCGCAATGACCTACCTGACCAAGCCCCGCCTGCATCACCCCACGCTGGAAAAGAACAAGGTCGGCTACACCCGCCGCGACTACGAGGGCAAGATCTCCACGCTGTGCGCCGGCTGCGGCCATGACAGCATCAGCGCGGCGATCATCCAGGCCTGCTGGGAGCTGGACATCCAGCCCCACCGGGTGGCCAAGCTGTCGGGCATTGGCTGCAGTTCCAAG
>CALSAU010000386.1:0-3223 GCA_943372985.1 Polaromonas sp. YR568
GTGAGCTTGATGGTGTCGGCGTCGGGCTGTTTCTGGATGCCCAGGATCACGGCCGGCTGGCCGTTGAGGCCGGCATCGCCGCGCTTGATGGCCGGCGCAAAGCTGACTTTGGCGACCTGGGCCAGCTGGATGGGCCTGCCGTTCTGGAAGGCCACGGGCAGGCGCTCGAGGTCCTGCAGCCGTGTGGTGCGGCCGATGTTGCGGATCAGGTACTCGCGCGAATTGAGCTCCAGAAACCCGCCGCTGGAGTTGCCCGAGAAACCCTTGAGCGCGGCTTCGATGTTTTCCAGGTCGACCCTGAGCGCGGCCATCAGCGCGGTGTCGGGCTGCACCTGGTACTGCCGCACCTCGCCGCCTATCGGCACCACCTGGGCCACGCCCGGCAGGCTCAAGAGGCGCGGGCGCATCACGAAGTCGGCGTATTCGCGCACCGCCATCGGGCTGATCTTGCTGGTGTCTATCGGCAGCGCCAGCAGCAAAATCTCGCCCATGACGGAGCTGATCGGCCCCATGCCGACATGCTCCACACCCTGGGGCAACTGCTCGCGCGCCAGTTGCAGGCGCTCACCCACCATCTGGCGGGCGCGGTAGATGTCGGTCTTCCAGTCGAAGGTGACGTAAACGAAGGACAGGCCGACGCTGGATATCGAGCGGATGCTTTCCACGCCCGGGATGCCGCCCATGGCGATTTCCAGCGGCGCAGTGATCAGTTCCTCGACTTCCTCGGGCGCCATGCCGCCGGCTTCGGCCTGCAGCGTGACCGTCGGTTTGTTCAGGTCGGGAAACACGTCCACCGGCATTTTTACCAGCGTGAACGCACCGACCAGCAGCAGCAGCACCGACAGCAGCACCACCATCAGGCGGTTGGCCAGCGAGGCATGAATGAGTTTTTCAAACATGGTGTGTGGCCTGTTTTCAGCGAACCTGGTTGACCAGGGCCGCGCCCTGTGTCACCACCCGGTCACTGGCTTTGAGGCCATCGACGATCGCAGCGGTGCTGCCGTCCAGCGGCACCAGGCGCACCGTGCGCGGTGCAAACTGCTCGGCGCCGGTGTGGACCCAGACCATGTCCTGGTTGCTGGTGTTTTTCACCACCGCGCCGCTGGGCACGGCAAAACCCTTGACCTGGCTCCGGGTCTGAACAGTGACCTTCACCGGCTGGTTGATGGACAGGGGCAAGGTCGTTTTCCCCGGCACGGTGCGGAACACCAGGGGGATCGCGCCTTCGCGCAGGCTGCTGCCGGCGCCGACAAATTGCAGCGGCACGCTGGTGCCGGGCGCCGCACTGGCGCTGGCCGAGGCGATGTTGGCCGCCAGCGCGGCGTCGAAGGCGCTGGCTTCCACGCTCATGCGCGAGGGGTCGACAATTTCGAACAGCAGCTCGCGCGCATCGACCACCTGGCCCGCAACCACGCTGGCGGCGGCAATCACGCCCGAGACCGGCGCCACCAGCGCCTCGGTTGCCGACACGCTGCCGGCCACGGCGGCGGCGCGCTGGCGCAGGCTGCTCACATCGGACAGGGCCGCTTCGATGTCTTTTTGCGGCACCGTGCCTTCGAGCTGCTGCAGCCGCTCCACGCGCCTTTTTGCCAGTTCCAGGCTGGCATGGAGCTCGGCGCTTTGCGCCTGCTGGTTGGCGCGCTCGATCGCGCTGGTGGAGGCGCGGACCAGTGCCAGCACCTCGCCCTTGCGCACGGCCTGGCCGAGCTGCGGCAGGCCGCGCGGACCGGCTTCGATGCGCCCGGCCTGTGTCGGCTGGACCTTGCCGCCGGCATTGCTGTCCAGCACGACCCGGCCGGTCAGCTCGATGGTGCTGGGCAGGGACGCTTCTTCAACAACAACAGTGCGAACGCCGAGCTGCCGCTGGCTGGCCTTGGGCAGGAACACGCCGCCGTCGGCCAGTCGCCTGGGCGCGTTGCCGCCTGCCGCTGGCGCGGACTCTTCACCGTGGTCGTGGCCCGGGCCGGCTTCTACGTCCCAGGGCATTGCCGCGCCGATGGCAATCAGGCCTGCGGCCATCAGGCCGGCCAGTCCCTTGCGGCGGCGGTTTCGCCATGCGGCAGCGGCCAATGCCGCCAGCAGCAATGCCGCACCGGCGTAGGCGGCCCAGCGCAGCCAGGGCCGGTTCTCGCCCGCGTGGTCATCTTCGGCGTGCGGGTCGGTGATCACCAGGTCGCCGGCCAGCAGGTCGGTGTCCTTGCCGGCTTCAACCACAAAACTGACGGCCAGCGTGCCGGGCTGGCCCAGCAGTTCATGTTTGAAGCTGTAGCTGCCATCGGGCTGCGGGGTGGCCACGCCTTTGGCGGCACCGGCCTCGACGTCTATCTTCGCGTCGGTGACCGGCTCGTTGCTGGCATACCGGTCCAGGTAAATTTTCATGTCGCCGTTCTCGACGACGCCGACGAGTTCGAACAGGTCGGAGTGGCTGCTCAGGCGCGGCGACGCCGTGCCGCCGACGGCGGCGGGCGCTTCATGGCTGTGGTCGCCAGCGGCCCAGGCCGCGCCGAACACCGTGATTGCTATCAAAAAAAGAGCTGCCTGCGCTTGTCGCACAAGGGATAGGGGCCTTTTTTGCCTGTAAAAGTGGTTCATGGGAGCAGTCCAAGGGCTTGGTTCAATTGGGAGATGGCGCGTTGCAGGCCCACACGGGCGCGCGCCAGCGACTGATCGGCTTCAAATTTTTCGCCGTCGGCGCGCAGCCGGGCCGGCAGGTCGGACTCGCCCAGGCGCCAGGACCGGGCGATCAGGGTTTGCACTTCGTTGCTCAGGCGCGCGCGTTCGGCCATGCCTGCCTGCGTGCGGCGGGCGGTCTCGAGTTCGGCCAGCGCCGACGCCAGGTCGGCGCGTGTCTGGCGCTGGACGGCGTCGAGTTCGGCCTGCGCATCGTCGAGTTCGGCGCGTGCCGCCGCGATGCGCGGCGCGTTGCGGTTGTCGGTGCCGAACGGGATTTTGATCGCCACGCGCAGGCTGCTTTCACCGGCCGCTCCGAAACTCGCGCGTTCCCGCGTGACGCCGACGCCGAGGGCCACGGGGTCGCGCCGGTCGGCTTCGCTGAATTCGAGTCTGGCCTGCGCGGCCTGGACCAGCGTGCGGGCGGCTTCAAGGGCGGGATGGCCGGGCTGCACGCCGGCATCGGCCGGCGGCAGCACGTCGTCGAGCACCGGCGCCTGCCGCAGGCCGGTCAGGGTCTGCCACTGGTTCAGCAGGCGCGACCAGGCCAGCC
>CALSAU010000387.1:0-3220 GCA_943372985.1 Polaromonas sp. YR568
CATCAGCCGCCTGCGCGCCCTGATGGTGGAGCATCTTTGACGCAGCGGGCAGCACCTGGCCGGATTCCGGGCCCGGTCCTGCGTTCGTGGCTGCGCCCCTGATGCCGCCAGCCCCCGCAGACAGGAGACCGGCTGCAGCGCTTCGCTGATCAGCCCACGGCCAGCCGGTTGCCGCTGGCTGCTCCCGCATGGTGGCTGCCATCAGGGCCGTACAGGGGGTGCCCCCTGGACTGCAAAAAATCAATCGATTGCCGGGTGAAATCCAGGTGTGCATGGATCATGACGCCGTTGCGGTGATTGCTCTCGCGGGCCAACGCAGCGCTCGCCTGCAGACCGGTCCAGGCCTGGCGCAAAGCCGGGTCGCCAGCAGCCGCGCAAGCCTGTGCGCCTGCGGCCCCGGGCGCATACCCCAGTGCAAGCTGCTGCGCTTCGCGCAGGCGGGTCAGCAGCGAAATGCGTTCCGCCAGTTCCGCTTTGTCCCCTGCAATCGACGGCAAGGCGCTAAAGTCACCGCTGCTCATCGCCTGCGCCTCCCTGTCCAGCAGGCTGATGAACCCGCGTGTTGCGGCGTGTTCGTCATTCAGGCAGCGCAGGAGCGCGGTGCTCATGATGCCCTGGAGTTGATCAGGTCGCGCACGGATGCCAGCAGGCCGTCGGCAATCCTGGCGGTGTTCACCTGGTAACGCCCGGCGCTGATGCTTTCGCGAATTTCTGCCACCCGGGCCGCGTCAAAATCCCCGTTGACCGAGGGCAGCAGCGCTGTCTGTGACAGCGGGCTTCCATGAAAAGCGGCCCCTGGCGCTGCCGTTGTGGCACTGGTGCTGGGCTTGGGCGGCGCTGGTGTTGCCGGGGTCGATTTCAAAAAAGTAACGTTCTGGTCAATTTTCATGATGCTTTTTCTCGGAGGGTCTCACCGGTATATCGGCTGCCCGCGCCGAAACTTTAGGGCTAAAAGACGGGGAATCGAAAAAAATCAGTCGGATCGCTCCACCACGCCATTGGCGCCGACCCTGCCGCTCAAAAGCTGCCCGCCGCGCATCCGGACCTGGATGACCGCGCCGAATGCCGCATCGGTCAGCGCTTTTCCTTCCGAGCTGACGACAAAACCGGAGCCCTTGGAGACCACCTTGATGTTCTGTCCCTGCTGGATGATCATCATGCCCCGCAGCAGCTCCCGCCGCAGGGGCGCGCCCGACGCGATGCTGTTCAATGCAGTCATTCCTGTCAGTTGGGAGGACTCACTGATGACGCTGGCAGGCAGCGCCGTCAGGTCGCCTTCCTGGACGCGGGTATCTGCGGGCGTCAGATTCTGGCCTGCGCTGATATCGCGGGCTGCAACATGGTAGTGGCCCATCACCGCGACATGGGCCGGCACATACCGGACCCAGGGGCGTTCCGAGTTGCAACGCACGCCGACGGACACCCGGCCCCAGGCCTTGGCATGGGCTGGCAAAAAAGCCTCGGGTTCCTCGCACGGCGGCAACGCGCCCGATAGCGGTGTAAGGATGGTGATTTCCACTTTTCCGGGCAGGCCTTCGGTCCGGCTGGCCAGCAGCCGTTCAATCGCAGGCCGGGCCGGACCGGTCAGGGGGGCCGGAACCTGCCCTGCTGCCTGGTTCGGTAGCGGCACTGCAGCGAGCACCAGCAGCATCAGTGGCTGAAGCAGGCGCCGTGCGCTGCGGCCGGATGAATCGACGTGATCTTCGGGAGATGTGCGCGACGACATGCGTGTGCTGGTGTGGAGGGGCATGCAAATATTTTAGGCATTGAGGCTCCCTGTCAACGCCGGAGGTGGACTGCGATCACGCTGTTGTTCTGCCGATTGCGAGGAACCGCCGCAGCAAGGTGTTGCGCCATGGCTCCGCATGCGCAGGAAGTATTGAAGTGGGCCTTGAAACGCCGTCTATTCCGCTAATTGCTGGCCAGGGCGCTACCTACAATTATTTTCATTCGGGCAGTGCGCCAGGCATGCCATTCCAAACGGCGGAGATAAAAATGATCGACAAGCTGGATGCATCACTGCGTTTCCATCAGGAGGCCCTCAACTTGCGCGCCAGGCGGCAGGAGGTGCTGTCGGCCAATATCGCGAATGCGGACACTCCAAACTACAAGGCGCGTGATTTTGACTTTGGCACGGCACTCACGCAGGCCGTCGACCGCGGCCGCTCGGCGCAGTCCCTTTCCCTGTCGGGCACGTCGGCGGGGCATCTCCCCGGACAGGCAGCAGGCGGTGCAGATGCCGAGTTGATGTACCGCACGCCCCATCAGTCAAGCATCGACGGCAATACCGTGGAGATGGATATGGAGCGGGTCAACTTTGCCGATAACGCGATGCGTTACGAGGCCAACCTGACCATTCTCGGCTCCAAGATCAAGTCGCTGCTTTCGGCGATCCAGTAACAAACAGACGGAAGCTGCCCATGCCATTTTCCAGCCGGTCCCTCAGCATCTTCGATATCGCAGGTTCCGCCATGACGGCGCAATCGCAGCGCATGAACACCACCGCCAGCAACATGGCAAACGCCGACAGTGTCTCCGGCCCTGACGGCTTGCCCTATCGGGCGCGACAGGTGGTCTTCGAAATGGACGCCCCGGGCGGCCAGGCGATCGGAGGAGTCAGGGTGGCCGGGGTCATCGAGGACGCATCGCCCTTGCGAATGTTGCATGACCCCAAGCACCCCCTGGCAAACGCCGACGGTTATGTGGCGATGCCCAACGTCAATGTTGTCGAGGAGATGGTCAACATGATCTCGGCGTCGCGTTCCTACCAGGCCAATGTCGAAGTGCTCAACACCGCGAAGTCGCTGATGCTGAAAACTTTGACCATCGGTCAGTAACTGATTTGCCTTCCTTTTTCATCTGAACGGAGACCACACGCATGGCCATTGGTGCAACAACAGCCGCTGAAAGCGCGACAGCGGGCGGCGCGCTCACGGCGCCCGCGACGTCCAGCGCGGACAGTGAGCAGCGTTTTCTCAAACTGCTGGTCACGCAATTGAACAACCAGGACCCGCTCAATCCACTGGACAACGCCCAGCTGACATCACAACTGGCGCAGATGAGCACCGTGAGCGGGATCGAGAAACTCAACAACGCCTTCCAGTCGCTGCTGGCGCAAAGCGGTTCCAGCCAGGTGCTTCAGTCCGCCTCGCTGATCGGCCGCACGGTCCTGGTGCCTGGCGCGGAGCTGGTGCTGGACAGTGGCACTGATGTGCCGTTT
>CALSAU010000388.1:0-3204 GCA_943372985.1 Polaromonas sp. YR568
GCGGCGGTGGCCGCTTCGGACTGGCTTATTTCGATGACGCGCAGATCGCCGAGTACGTCGATGACGCAGTCAAGGCCGCGCTCACCAACCTCGAAGCCCGCCCCGCACCTGCAGGCGAAATGACGGTGGTGCTTGGCTCCGGCTGGCCTGGCATCTTGTTGCATGAGGCCATTGGTCACGGGTTGGAGGGTGACTTCAACCGCAAAGGCTCGAGCGCTTTCTCCGGAAAAATCGGCCAGCGTGTGGCGGCCAAGGGCGTCACGGTGCTGGATGACGGCACCATTGCCGACCGCCGCGGCTCGCTCAATGTGGACGATGAAGGCCATGCCAGCCAGCGCAATGTGCTGATTGAGGACGGTATCCTGAAGGGTTACATCCAGGATTCGCTCAACGCCCGACTGATGAAGGTCAAACCCACCGGCAACGGCCGCCGCGAGAGCTACGCCCATGTGCCGATGCCGCGTATGACCAACACCTACATGCTGGGCGGTGACAAGCAACCCGAAGAAATCGTCGCCAGCATCAAGAAGGGCCTGTACGCCACCAACTTCGGCGGCGGCCAGGTCGACATCACCTCCGGCAAGTTTGTGTTCTCGGCCAGTGAAGCCTTCTGGGTCGAGAACGGCAAGATTCTTTATCCGGTCAAGGGCGCCACCATTGTCGGCAACGGCCCGGACGCGCTGACGCGGGTCACGATGATGGGCAACGACATGCAGCTCGACAGCGGCGTGGGCACCTGCGGCAAGGAAGGTCAGAGCGTGCCGGTCGGCGTCGGCCAGCCCACCTTGCGCATCGATGGCCTCACGGTGGGCGGAACGGCCTGACCTGCTGCAAACGGCCCTGTCAAAGACCTGTGCTACATTTCAAACCATGACAGCTGCGAAGTTTTATTTCGGTTACTTTTGGTTCTCAAGCGCCACCGGCGGTAGAGAGATCTTTGCGTAACCTTGAAGTCACGCAGCAAATCTCCAGAAACCGCCGGGCTCCGGCGGTTTTTTTTTGCCCCTGCCGATTTCTCCATTTGCGAATTTCCAGAATCCAACGACATCACTGAACACAACAAACGCCAGAAAAGGAAGCCTGCGATGAATGCCAAAGCCACCTCCCCCAGCGACAGCTGGTATGCGAACGTCGAGAAGACCAGCCAGACCGACGACGAACGCATCAAGGACATCACCGTGCTTCCCCCTCCCGAACACCTCATCCGCTTCTTCCCGATTCGGGGCACCGCCATCGAAACGCTGATCAGCAAGACGCGCAAGGCCATCCACCAGATCATTGCCGGCAAGGACGACCGCCTGCTGGTGGTGATTGGCCCGTGCTCCATTCATGATCCGAAGGCGGCGCTGGAATACGCCCGCAAACTGCTGGAGCAGCGCAAGAAGTACGAAGGCACGCTGGAAATCGTCATGCGCGTGTACTTCGAAAAGCCGCGCACCACCGTGGGCTGGAAGGGCCTTATCAACGACCCCTACCTTGATGAAACCTACCGCATCGACGAAGGCCTGCGCATCGCGCGCCAGCTGCTGATCGACATCAACCGGCTGGGTCTGCCCGCCGGCAGCGAGTTTCTCGATGTGATTTCGCCGCAGTACATTGGTGACCTGATCTCCTGGGGTGCGATTGGCGCGCGCACCACGGAAAGCCAGGTCCACCGCGAGCTGGCTTCGGGCCTGTCGGCGCCGATCGGCTTCAAGAATGGCACCGACGGCAATATCCGCATTGCCACCGACGCGATCCAGGCGGCCGCGCGCGGCCACCACTTCCTGGCGGTGCACAAGAACGGCCAGGTTGCCATCGTGCAGACCAACGGCAACAAGGACTGCCATGTCATCCTGCGCGGCGGCAAGACGCCGAACTACGACGCTGCCAGCGTGACGGCGGCCTGCAAGGAGCTTGAAGCGTCAAAACTGCCGGCCACGCTGATGGTGGACTGCAGCCACGCCAACAGCTCCAAGCAGCACGAGAAGCAGCTTGATGTGGCACGCGACATCGCCGGTCAGGTGGCGGGCGGCTCGAAGCAGGTGTTTGGCCTGATGGTGGAAAGCCACCTCCATGCAGGAGCGCAGAAATTCACTCCGGGCAAGGACGACGCCGGTGCGCTGGAATACGGCAAGAGCATCACCGATGCCTGCCTGGGCTGGGAACCGTCGCTGGAAGTGCTGGACGCGCTGTCACAGGCGGTGCTGGCCCGACGCGCGAAGAAGTAATCTGCGCGGCGATGGGCTAGGGCAGAGCAGAGGCGGTTTTGCGGGTTTCCGCGAATTGCCGCCTCTCACCCATCAGCACACCATCAGGCTAATGGATTCAGGAGCCCGCCATGCGCAGTGAAG
Organism: Polaromonas sp. YR568; assembly: GCA_943372985.1. GTDB lineage: Bacteria > Pseudomonadota > Gammaproteobacteria > Burkholderiales > Burkholderiaceae_C > Polaromonas. The sequence goes on from CALSAU010000388.1 coordinate 2,334, forward strand.
TCAGCGTGACCTTCAAGGGCAGCCCTCCAGTGCGGCTGGACCTCAACGAAGTGCAGCCCATGCCGCACGACGTGGCACGCTGGTGGCTGGACGACCAGTTCACCCAGATGGGTTGCGAGCCGCTGCGCCCGACCGGCAAACTGCTCATGGCCGACAAGGTCGTGGTGGTGGCGCAGGCCGGTGGCCTCGACCGATTTGCCGACCCGAAATGGGCGATGGAATTTGCCCGTGCGGCCAGTGCGGTCCTGGGCAAGCCGGTGGTGCATGTGGATGTGCCGGGCTTGAGCATCAGCTACTGACAGCCCACTCACCAGCCCCACCGATGGCTGACCGATCAGGGCTTCAGCGCCTGCAGCAGCCGGGCGTGGATGCCGCCAAACCCGCCATTGCTCATGCACAGCAAATGGTCGCCGGCCCGGGCCACCGCCGTGACCTGCGCCACAACTTCGTCAATCGTGCTCGCAACCTGCGCCCGTGCGCCCATCGGTGCCAGTGCCGCACGCGCATCCCAGTCCAGTCCGCCGCTGTGGCAGAAAGCCAGATCGGCCTGTGCCAGGCTGTCGGGTAGCTGCGCGGTCATTGTGCCCAGCTTCATGGTGTTGCTGCGCGGCTCGAAGATGGCCAGGATGCGATCATCCTGCCGGCCGCTGCTGTTGAGCTGGCGGCGCAAACCGTCGACTGTGGTCTGGATGGCGGTAGGGTGGTGTGCAAAGTCGTCATACACCGTGATGTCACCACTGCTCCGGCGAACCACGCCGCGCACTTCCATGCGCCGCTTGACGTTCTGGAAGCTGGCAAGCGCCTGCGCTGCGTCTGCCGGGTTCACGCCCACATGCTCGGCCGCAGCCATGGCGGCCAGGGCATTGAGCTG
>CALSAU010000389.1:0-3204 GCA_943372985.1 Polaromonas sp. YR568
CCGCAAATGGCCCGAGGAATACCTGCCGAAAATCTACGATGCCAGCAGCGTCGATGAAACCGTGCTGGTCAGCCAGCAGGACGCCGAAGACATGTGCCGCCGCCTCGCGCGCGAGGAAGGCATCTTCGCCGGCATCTCGGCGGCAGGCGCCTGCTGGGTCGCGCAGGAGATCGCCAAAACCGTGAAGGATGCGGTGATTGTGTTCATCGTTTGCGACCGCGGCGACCGTTACCTGTCGACTGGCGTGTTCCCGGCCTGAGCCGGTGTCGCAAGAAAAAAGTGCCTCCAGTCCCCGCCGGACGGGTGCTGACAGCTATCAATAAAGTAGCAAAACGGAAATGCCGCCATGAGCCATGAATTCAGGTTTTGTCCCAACTGCGCCACGCCGCTGGCAAGCATCACTGAAATGGAGGACGGCGGCGAGAAGGCGCGCCTGCGCTGTCCGGCCTGCGACTACACCCACTGGAACAACCCGGTGCCGGTGCTGGCCGCGGTGATCGAGTACCAGGGCAAGATCCTGCTGGCGCGCAACGCCGCCTGGACCGCGAAGATGTACGCACTGATCACCGGTTTCATGGAGGCCGGCGAAACGCCCGAGGGCGGCATCACGCGCGAGATCAAGGAAGAGACCAGCCTCGACGTGACCGAGCTCAAGCTGATCGGCGTTTACGATTTCCAGCGCATGAACCAGATCATCATCGCCTACAGCGCAGTCGGCCATGGTGAGGTCAGCCTGTCGCCCGAGCTGGTCGACTACAAGCTCTACGCCCACGAGGACGTGAAATGCTGGCCGGCCGGCACCGGCTACGCCATGGCCGACTTCCTCAAATCAAGAGGCTACACGCCGCAGTTTGTCGAGTGGCAAAAACGCGACTGAGCCCGGGCTGCCGGCGTTTTTCGCATTCCGCTAGAATTTGCCTTGCTCCGGGGTGCAGCCCTGCTGGAAACAGCAGGGGTGGCTGAGATGGTCAGAACCAAACCCGCGAACTTGAATCGGTTCATACCGACGTAAGGAGAGCTGTCAGCAACCCGGTGCGGGACTGTCACATCTTTCGGAGCACTTGTGAACAACAGGCAACCGAAAGCGTGACGAATGGCTCCTTCTCCGTTGATTGCTGACTTGCTGGCCTTTCTGGCCAGCGATAACCCGTCCGACGACGCTTTCGACCAGCTGGCGCTGGCCCTGTTCGCGCACCAGTTCCAGCACAACCTGCCTTTCCAGCGCTTTTGCCGGCAGCGCGGCAAAACCCTGCGCAGCGTCAAAAACTGGCGCGACATTCCCGCCGTCCCGATCAGCGCTTTCAAGGCCCTGAGCCTGAGCTGTATGCCGGCGGACCAGGCCGAACGGACCTTCATGACCAGCGGGACCACGCAGGCCGAAGTCAAGGGCAAACACCACCACCCGACGCTGGCGGTGTATGACGCGTCCATGATCCGCAACTTCGGTGAGCGTTTCATGGCCGGCAGCAGCGAGCGCATTCGCATGGGCATTCTGTTTCCGGACGAAATACTGCTGCCCAACTCTTCGCTCGCGCATTACCTGGCGCTGGCCGTGCGCGAGTTCGGCACCGGGGCCAGCCACTACCTGCTCACCCAGCAGGGCCTGGACACGGCGCGTGTGATCACCGAACTCGAGCGTGCACAACAGACCGGCGAGCCCTATGCGCTGCTGGGCGCGAGTTACAGCTTTGTGCACCTGCTCGACGAGCTGCAGCGCCTGGGCAAAACCTTCAGCCTGCCGGCCGGCAGCCGCGTGCTGGACACCGGGGGTTTCAAGGGACAGTCGCGCGAGTTGTCCATGCCCGACTTTTATGCGCAGCTTTCGGCCACGCTGGGTATTCCCACGCGCCAGTGCATCAACATGTACGGCATGACCGAACTGAGCACACAGTTCTACGACGACGGCAATGCAACCCTGCCTTCGGTCAAGTCCGGTCCGCACTGGATACGCAGCCGTGTGGTCGAGCCGCTCAGCGGTGAGGAGCTGCCGCGCGGCCGGCAGGGCATCCTCGCGCATTGCGACCTCGCCAACTTCAATTCGGTGACGACCATCCTCACTGAAGACGTGGGCGTCGCGGTGGACGGCGGCTTTTTGCTGCTGGGCCGCGCCCAGGGCAGCGCGGCCAAGGGCTGCTCGCTGGCCGTCGAGGAATTTTTGCAGGCGGCCGCGGCATGAGTTTGCTGCTGCGCGAAACCGCCGGCTATTTGCCGGGCCTGCGTGCCGACGAGCTGACGTGGCAGACCCTGCGCTTCGAGGGCCAGGGCGGCGTCGTCGAGGTGGCCGTGCCGGTACTGAGCGACACACAAATCGTCGCGTTGACGCAGCGCGTGCGTATTGCCAGCCGCAGCTATCTCAAATCGCTGACGGTGATGCAGATCGTCGACACCATCGACCAGGCCATCCACCGCCTGCTGGATCCGCAGGACCCGTGGCGGCGCAAGGCCGATGCCGTGTTGCCGATGGTGACCGGTTACGACGCCGAGATGGTGCGTCTGGGCCTGAGCGGCTACCTCAAGACCTTCCGCAAGCCGCAGCTGTTGCGCTTTCTCGCCGAGGATTTCGGCAACCCGCAAGTGCTCGACGGTTTTGTGCCGCGTGCCAGGGGCGGTCTGTCCAAGGCCTTCGGTCCCGATGTGGCCCTGCATGTCTGGGCCGGCAATGTGCCCGGCCTGTGCCTGTGGAGTCTGATCTCGGGCCTGCTGGTCAAGTCGGGCACCATCGGCAAGGTGGCCAGCGCCGAGCCGCTGCTGGCCGGCTGGATGGCGCAGTTGCTGGTCGAGATCGATCCCCAGCTCGCCGATTGCCTCGCGGTGGTCTGGTGGAAGGGCGGCGACGAGTCGCAGGAAAAAATTTTCTTCAACAACGCCGACCTGGTGCTGGCTTATGGCGGCACGGCGACGCTGGCCGATGTGCGGCGCCAGGGGCCGGTCACGACGCGCTTTTTGCCCTTCGGCCACAAGCTCAGTTTTGGTCTGGTGGCGGCCTCGGCGCTCGATGCCCGCAAGGCGCCGCGCGCGGCCCAACTGGCGGCTTACGACGTGGTGCGTTACGACCAGCAGGGCTGTTATTCGCCGCATGTGTTTTACGTGGCGCGCGGCGGCAAGATCAGCCCGGACGGGTTTTCGCGTTACCTCGCGCATGAACTGTCGGCCCTCGAAAAAAAATACCCGCGGCGTACGCTGAGCCTGGGTGAAGCGGCTGAT
>CALSAU010000390.1:0-3194 GCA_943372985.1 Polaromonas sp. YR568
GGCAGTAGCTCGCATCCTGCGAACCGGCGCACGCCTGCTGCTGCTGGACGAGATTTCTGAAGGTTTGGCGCCGGTCATCGTGCAAAAGCTGGCCGAAATGATCCGCACCCTCAAGGCCAAGGGCTACACCATCGTGCTGGTGGAGCAGAACTTCCGCTTTGCCGCGCCACTGGCCGACCGCTTCTACATCATGGAGCACGGCAAGATCGTGCGCGAATTCGCACAGAGCGAGCTCAAAGCCAATACCGCAATGCTCCAGGAGTTCCTGGGCGTCTAGGGCCTGCTAACGCTATTTTTGTAAATGCCACTTTCCCGTTCGCATCGAAACTGATTTTTAAAAGGAGACATACATGAAGTTCAACCGTCTGTTCACCGCCGGCGCACTCGCTGCCTCGGCCCTGTTCGGCGCTGCCGCGCCTGCATCTGCCCAGATATCCGGTGACGTCATCCGCATCGGCGTCATCACCGACATGTCCAGCGTTTACGCGGACATCGGCGGCCAGGGCAGCGTCGAAGCCATCCGCATGGCCATCCAGGACGCTGGCGGCAACATCAACGGCAAGAAAATTGAAGTTCTTTCCGCTGACCACCAGAACAAGCCTGACGTTGCCGCCAGCAAGGCGCGCGAGTGGTTCGACACCCAGGGTGTTGACATGCTCATCGGCGGCACCAACTCCGGCACGAATCTCGCCATGGCCAAGGTCGCGGCTGAAAAGAAAAAGCCCTTCATTTCCATCGGCGCGGCGACTTCGGCGCTGACCAACGACCAGTGCACCCCCTACACCCTGCACTGGGCCTATGACACGACCGCACTGGCCAAAGGCACGGGTGCTGCCGTGGTGAAGCAGGGCGGCAAGAGCTGGTACTTCCTGACCGCCGACTACGCGTTCGGTCACCAGCTGCAGGCCGACACCACCAAGGTGGTCGAAGCCAACGGTGGCAAGATCGTCGGCTCGGTGCGCGCACCGCTGAACGCCAGCGATTTCTCTTCCTTCCTGCTGCAGGCACAGGGCAGCAAGGCGCAGATCCTCGGCCTGGCCAACGCCGGTGGCGACACGATCAACTCCATCAAGGCCGCCAACGAGTTCGGCATCACCAAGACCATGAAGCTGGCGGGTCTGCTGGTGTTCATCAACGACATCCACTCGCTGGGTCTGAAGACCACGCAGGACATGTACCTGACGGACAGCTGGTACTGGAACCAGAACAAGGAATCGCGTGACTGGAGCCGCAAGTTCTTCGACAAGATGAAGCGCATGCCGTCGTCCATCCAGGCTGGTGACTACTCCGCTTCGCTGCAGTACCTGGCCGCAGTCAAGGCTGTGGGCAGCGACGACACCGAGAAGGTGCTGGGCCACATGAAGAAAGCCAAGTTCAACGACGTCTTCATGAAGAACGGCTACGTGCGGGCCGACGGCCGCGTGATTCACGACATGTACCTGATGCAGGTGAAGAAGCCTTCGGAATCCACCGAGCCATGGGACTACTACAAGGTCGTGCAGGTGTTCAAGGGCGAGGAAGCCTGGACCACCAAAGCCGAAAGCAAGTGCCCGCTCTGGAAGTAAGCGAAAGCTTGGGATAAAGACAGAGCAGAACCGGCCCCTGGAGGGCCGGTTCACCAACAGAGACACCTTATGACAGAGATCTTCGGGATACCGATCCAGGCTTTTCTCGGGCAGCTGATGCTGGGACTGGTGAACGGCGCCTTTTACGCCATGCTCAGTCTCGGACTGGCTGTGATTTTCGGGCTCCTGGACATCGTGAATTTTGCGCATGGTGCGCTGTACATGGTCGGCGCATTCGTATCCTGGATCCTGATGGACCAATGGGGAGTGAACTACTGGCTGGCCCTGGTGATCGTGCCGCTGCTGGTGGGCGCCCTGGGCGTTGTCATCGAACGCACCATGCTCAAGCGGCTCTACGGGCTCGACCCGCTCTACGGCCTGCTGCTCACCTTTGGCCTGGCGCTGATCCTGGAGGGCATCTTCCGCGACCAGTACGGCGTGTCCGGACAGTCCTACCCGGTGCCAGAGGCCCTGCAGGGTGCCACCAACCTGGGCTTCATGGTCCTGCCCAATTACCGGGCATGGGTGGTGGTCGCCTCACTCGTGATCTGCCTGGGGACCTGGTTCCTCATTGAACGCACCCGTCTCGGCGCCTACCTGCGCGCAGCGACCGAAAACTCGAAGCTGGTGCAGGCCTTCGGCGTGAACGTGCCCGTGATGGTCATGCTGACCTACGGGGCCGGCGCCGCGCTGGCCGCGCTGGCTGGCGTGCTCGCTGCGCCCATCTACCAGGTGCAGCCCCTGATGGGCTCCAACATCATCATCGTCGTGTTCGCCGTGGTCGTGATTGGCGGCATGGGGTCCATCCTGGGCTCCGTGATCACCGGCATGATGCTCGGCATCATTGAGGGTTTCACGCGCGTGTTTTATCCGGAAGCCTCCAGTGTGGTGGTGTTCGCGATCATGGCCATCGTGCTGATGGTGCGGCCTGCTGGCCTTTTCGGTAAAGAGGCCTAGAGATGTCCGCCCCCACGCTTTTCACTTCGCCTTTGGCTTCGTGTAATACGCTGCCCCTCGAGGGGGCGCTGCGCCTGCGGACCGCCAAAGCCGGATCAGCGGCCCCTGCTGAAACCATGCTTCACAGTGCGATGGATATTCGATGAACAATGCCAAAAAATTGACGGGCATCACCTACGTTGCATTGCTGGCACTGGCGCTGGTGGCGCCGCTGATCGGCCTGTATCCGGTCTTCGTGATGAAGCTGCTGTGCTTCGCCCTGTTTGCCTGTGCCTTCAACCTGCTCCTCGGCTTCACCGGCTTGCTGTCCTTCGGCCACGCCGCATTCTTCGGCATGGCCGCTTATGTGACCGGTTGGGTGGTGAAGGCTTTGGGCTTCACGCCTGAGCTGGGCCTGGTGGCAGGCATCCTGACGGGTGCCGGTCTCGGTCTGCTGTTCGGGGTGGTGGCCATTCGCCGTCAGGGCATCTATTTCGCCATGATCACGTTGGCGCTGGCGCAAATGGTGTTTTTTGTCTGCCTGCAGGCGCCGTTCACCGGCGGCGAGGATGGTCTTCAGGGTGTGCCGCGCGGCAGCCTGTTTGGCGTGCTGCCGCTGACCTCGGACATCACCATGTACTACGTCGTGCTGGCCATCTTCGTGGCCTGCTTCCTGGGCATCATGCGTGTTGT
>CALSAU010000391.1:0-3182 GCA_943372985.1 Polaromonas sp. YR568
GCACTTCACGATGTTCTGGTCGCAGGACATTCCGCGCATCACGTCGGCAGACGCTGCCGGGCGGCGCACCGAGGTAGCGGTGATTGCAGGTACGCTGAACGATGGCGGAACCACCACCTGCGCGCTGCCCCCGCCACCTGATTCATGGGCCACCACAGCCACCGCCGATGTGGCGATCTGGACGCTTCGCATGGCGCCGGGCGCCCGCTTCACGCTACCTGCGGCGACAGGCGACGGCACGCGGCGCCAGCTGTACTTTTTCAAGGGCGCATCGGTGCAGGTGGGCGGTCAGGCCGTGAAGGGCGCCTGCGCTGTCGAGCTACGTGCAACGCAAGAGATTGAACTCGTCAACACCGGCGAAGTGGAGGCCGAGTTCCTGATGCTGCAGGGCCGCCCGATTGCCGAGCCGGTGGTGCAGTACGGCCCCTTTGTGATGAACACCCAGGCCCAGATCGCGCAGACCATGGCCGACTACCAGCGCACGCAGTTCGGTGGCTGGTCGTTTGACGACGAAGCGCCAACGCATGGGCACGACCCTGCGCGTTTTGCGAAGCACCCCGACGGGCGCGAGGAGCGGCCAGCCGAGGTAACCAGCGCCTGAACCAGGTGCCAGAGCAGGCACTGCCTGCCTCGCTGCTTACTTTGCCGCTTCGCCCAGGCGGCGACCGAGCGACAGCGCGTAAGGCGCAGGCCGTGCCAGTAGCACCGGGTCGGCCGAGGGCTTGATGCCTGCTGGCAGCACCAGGGGGTTGAAGGTGATCTTGTCGCAGGCGGCCATGATGGCAGCGTCAGTTTTCTCCAGCACCAGCTTGCCAGCCGTGACCACCTTGCGGCTGTCAGGCCAGACACGGGTGGAGTCGGTCAGCTGGTCGCCCGCTTCTGCGAGCTGCAGCTTGAAGTCGAAGCTCACCGGGCCGGAAGCCACACGCTTGGTGAACTCGTCAGCCAGGAAGTTGTCGGGGAAAGTCTTGAGCTGCTCTTCGGTCAAACCGACATCACCGGCAGACGGTGCGAACTGCCAGCGCACGAACTGGCTCTGACCGCTTCGGCTCACCATCTCGAAGGCGTTGGTGCTCCAGTAATTGACGGTGGCGTAGCTGGCGGGAATCGGGGCCTTGGCGAGATACGCGCCCTGGAGCGTGGTCTCGGGGTTGGCTTCGTTGAAGGCTTTCAGTTTGTCGGCGTCGGGCTTGCCGGTGGCCGGGTCGGCGGTGCGCACCTGCAGGAAGGGCGCGAACTGCTCGGGCTTGCTGACGAAATACATCGGCGCCGAAATATTGGCCATGAGCCACTGCTCGCCGTTCGGCAGGCTGAACTGCAGCGCCAGACCGCGCACCGAACGGCTCTTGTCGCTGGCCTTGGGGTTGCCGCCACCGACCGAGAAGCGGGCGATCACCGGCACCCGGTCGCCGTTGAACACCGCAGCGCTCGAAAGGCCGCGGCCGGTGGCGTCACCGACAAAATAACCAGCAGCACAGAAGCCCTTGGCCTGCGAACGACGCGAGCCGGCCTGCTTGCCGAACAGGCCTTCCAGCGCATTGACCTGCGCCTCCGGCAACGAGGTTTGTGCCTGAGCGGCAACAGGAATGAAGGTGCCGCCGAAACCGACGGCCAGCAAGGCGAGAAGCAAATGATTCATGGGTGGACCTTTGTTGAGTTGGACTGATACCGAACATGAGCAACACCCCGAAGGGCGCGTGTGACAGCTCTGCACGTGAGTCGACCCGGGTCCACTTTCCTTACACCGCCTGATTCTGCCGATTGATTTTTCAGGTCACATGGCGTCGGCGCATCAACGCAGGCGCAGGTCCTTCGTCCATCGTGATTGACTGGACGTTGCGGTGCCCAGCACGCGTTCTGCCGCTGCGACACTCTGGAAAAGTGCCTTGTAAGTGCCTTGTAGATGCGCCCTGTACCTGACACTGTAGAAAAGCGCGATCTGCCGGTCACTGAACCGGCAGATGCCCGGTCTTGACCAGGATGGTGCAACCCTCTTCAGTGAACGGCGTGTGCTCGCTCAGGTGCGGGCCACGAATCCAGGTGCCCGCCGGATAGCGGCCGTGGTCGTCTGCGAACACACCGTCCAATACAAAAATTTCCTCACCCCCAAAATGCCGGTGCCGGTTGAAGTAGGTTCGTGGCGCCCACCGCACCAGCGCCGTGTTGGTGGTTCCAAAGCTCCACAGCGGGAGCACCGACAAGCCGCCGACCATGCCGGGAAACCATTGCGCGGCAGCGGTGTTGACGACCACGGGCGTCGAGTCGTCGGGGTCCAGCTGGCGCAGTTTCACAAACAACTTGCAGCCGCCCACCGACCCCGGCGCGTGAGAAGACCCGTCGGGGTTCTTGATGTAAGCGCCCGGGCCGTAGCTTCCCGATTCATCAAAAAAATCGCCCTCCAGAACCAGAATCTCCTCGCCCAGCGGGTGACTGTGGCTGGTGAACCGGGAGCCGGCTGCGTAGCGCACGATCGACGTCGCCTGTGCGGCTTCTTCGCCGAGGCGGTGCAACAACTGCCGCTCTATGCCCGGCACGGGAGAGGCCACCCACGGCAAGAGAGCGGTGTTGACAACAACGCGTTGTGAGAAATCTGAATGGAGTTGCATGAAGACTCGATGAACAGGTTGGCGGGTGGGGAGGTAATCAATTTTTCACGGGCGTGACCAGCGCCGCCGTGGCGCTGTGCGCCGAGCCTGGTGTCACCGGTGCATCCAGCGCGGGGGCGATCTCGCGCTGCTGCTGGATCAAGCGCGCCGTCAGTCGCCACGCCACAGCGATGGCCAGCAGGCCAAATAACGATGAGCCCACCGCCTGACCGATCAGCACACCGCCGGGGCCGTAGTGCGAACCCCAGTAGGCGAACGGAATCGTGCCCAGCGTGGCGCGGCCCCAGTTGAAGGCAGTGGAGAGCAGCGGGTAGCCGAGGTTGTTGAAGGCGGCGTTGGCCACAAACAGCGCGCCAATGAAAAAGTAGCTGACGGCAATCGCCGAGCAGAACAGGGTGATCAGCTCTGCGGCCACGCCTTCGGCAGAAAAGGCCGTGATCAGGAGGCCTTGCAGCAACGCCAGCAGCAGCCACGCAATCGCCACCGCAATGCCCATGAACAGCAGGCTGGCACGCAGGCCTTCACGCACGCGACCCAGTTGCCCGGCACCGAGGTTCTGCGCCAGGATGGGCCCGA
>CALSAU010000392.1:0-3181 GCA_943372985.1 Polaromonas sp. YR568
CTTCAATACTGCAACTTGGGGTACCACTTGGGCGGGCGCCCACCGGGTGTCAGGTCCAGCACCGACCACAGCGATGCAATGTCCGGCGCATCGCGCGGGTCCTGGCCGGGGTCGGCCATGTCCCGGGTCATCCCGCTGGCCCAGAACAACCGTACTTTGTCGCCGTCGCGCTGGTACACCGTCAAGGCCGGGTATTCGCTGCCGTCCGGCTGCAGCAGGCCCAGGTCCAGGGCGTAGCCATCGCCCGTCGTCTGCACGAAGTTCAGGTCATGCCTGCCACGTTCCTGCGCAAAGGCGTATTGCCGCTCCACGGGCGAGCGCCCCAGGATCTTCAGTGCCACGCGCTGCTTGATGTCGGCCGCGTTGCCATTCACCGAGCCCAGCCAGTTGGTGCACATGGGGCAAGGCCGCTCGCGCTGCGGGCCGTACATCCAGAAATAGGTGACCAAGGTGTCCTTGTCGCCAAACAGATCCAGCAGACCCACCTCAAATGCCTGTTCGTCCTTGAAGCGGTAGTCCTTGCTGATGACGGGCCCGGGCGGCAACGCCCGGCGCTGTTCGCACAAGCGGGTCATGTGGCGGCGAAATTCAATTTCTTGGGCCAGCAGCGCCTGGCGGGCGGCGTCGTATTCGGGCGATGCACCGGGAAAGGGGGTTCTGGCCTTGGCGGCCAACTCGGCTGCGGGGGTGAGGGTGTCTGTCATGGGGGCTCCTGAACGCCGATATTGGGCACAAAGCCCAGACTTGGGGGAGACAAGTTGTAAATGCGGACAGGCCCAGGCCGCGTGGGAAAATCCGGCTCATGTCCGCTGGCCGCCCCGTCACCCTGGTTCACACCGCTTTCTACAAGTTTGTGCAGCTGCATGAGCCTCAGGATGTGGCTGAGCTTTTGCGCACGCTGCTGCTGCAACGGTTTGGCGGGCTCACCGGCAGCGTCCTGCTGGCCACTGAGGGTATCAACGGCATGCTGGCGGGCACGGTAGAGGCGGTGCACGGTATCGAACAGGCGTTGCAGCAAGAACCTGCGTTCGAGGGCGCCTTCACGGGCATGGTGTTCAAGCGCAGCGCCTGCATCACACCACCGTTTGCCAAGATGAAGGTTCACGTCAAGAAAGAGATCGTGCCGCTGGGCATGGACGGCGTGGATGCACGGCGTACGGGTATCAACGTGTCGCCGCAAGACTGGCGCGAACTGATCCGGGACCCGGACGTGGTGCTGCTGGACAACCGCAACAGCTTTGAATACCGCCTGGGCCGGTTTGCGGGCGCAGTGGATCCTGGCGTGACCAATTTCCGCGATTTTCCGGCCTATGTGCAGGCCCATGCCGCGCAGTGGCGGGTGCAAGGCAAGCGCGTGGCCATGTATTGCACGGGTGGCATCCGCTGCGAAAAAACCAGCGCCTGGATGCTGGACATGGGGCTGCCGGTGTACCAGCTCGAAGGTGGCATCCTCAATTACTTCCAGCAGATGCCTGACGCGCAGCGCGACTGGCACGGCGAATGTTTCGTGTTTGACAACCGCGTGGCGCTCAACACGCAGTTGCAGGAGACGGCGACCACGCTGGAAGACGTCTACGACGACGGGCCCGACGGTGCCTGGCGTCTGGCGCGCGCGCGGCGGCTGGCCCAGGCCGCACAAGAGCCGGGCGGTTGACGGCCATGCTGCCCGTGCGCGACGGCGTGGGTGCAAGCCAGGTGGGCCTGCCCGAAGGCCCCTGGGCCAACATGCTTGACTTCCTGGTGCAGCGCTTTCCAGCGATCCCCGCCGCACAGTGGCGCGAGCGCATGGCGCAGGGCGATGTGGTGGATGACGCAGGCCGCACGGTGAAGCCTGATCAAGCCTACGCCGCGCACGGCAAGCTGTACTACTACCGTACCGTGCCCGATGAAGCGCCCAACGCCGCCCAGGCCACCGTGCTGTTTGAAGACGAGCTGCTGGTGGTGGCTGACAAGCCACACTTTCTTCCCGTCACGCCCTCGGGCAACTACCTGCAGGAGACCTTGCTGGTCCGTCTGCGCCGCCAGCTGGGGCTTGACACCTTGACGCCCCTGCACCGGCTGGACCGCGAGACCGCGGGCGTGGTGCTGCTGGCCAAACAGCCCGCCACCTGCGAGCATTACCACCAGCTCTTCTTCAACCGCGGCATGGCCAAGGTGTACGAAGCCATTGCTGCCAGCCCGGCCGGAACGGCGCTGCGATTTCCGCTCACCCGCGCCAGCACCCTGGTGCCGGCGGATCATTTCATGCAGATGCGCGAAGCCCCGGTGGGCGACGAGGGCGCACCCAATGCACACACCGAGATCGAATGGCTCGAAACCCAGGGCGCCCACGCCCGCTACCGCCTGCGACCGGTGACCGGCCGGCGGCACCAGCTGCGCGTGCACATGGCGGCGCTGGGCCTGCCCATCCTGGGCGACCGCATTTACCCCGCATTGCTGCCGCAGGGTGGCGACGAGGCCCATAACCCCTTGCGGCTGCTGGCGCAGAGCATTTCATTTTGTGACCCTGTCACAGGGCAGGCGCGCAGCTTTGCCAGCCGGCAGCAACTGCGATTTCCTGAAGCGCCGGGTACGGACGTAGTTCTGCGCTGACAACAGTTTGGTCTGCCCCACTGACGGGCGGGAAGTGATGAGGCTCCTAAATTGAACGGCCGGCGCAGCAGTGATGCGCCGGCCCGTACTTTCATGAAACAACAGGAGCCCCACATGAGCAAAGCACCCCCCCAAAAAGGCGACGCAGTTGACCTGCTGGACGCCGACCACATCGCCGTCAAAAAACTGTTCCAGCAGTTCAACAAGCTGGCTGAATCAGACGCCCCGGCCGATCAGCGCAAGAAAATTGCCGACCAGATCTGTCTGGAGCTGACGGTGCACGCGCAGCTGGAAGAAGAACTGTTCTATCCCCCCGTGCGTGAAGCCACCGGCAAGGACGACCTGATGGACGAGGCTGATGTCGAGCATGCCAGCGCCAAGGACCTGATTGCCCAGATCGGCGCGATGGACGCGGACGAGAGCCACTTCAACGCCAAGGTGAAAGTGCTGGGCGAGATGATCGACCACCACGTGAAGGAAGAGCGCGAAAAGATGTTCCCTGAAGCACGCAAGAGCGGCCTGGACCTGGTGGCCATGGTGCCTGCGTTGCAAGAGCGCAAGGCGCAGATCAAGCAGGAGCTGGGCGAAG
>CALSAU010000393.1:0-3175 GCA_943372985.1 Polaromonas sp. YR568
AGGTCGGTGAGGGAGACGCCGGTGTTGTTCACCGACCAGATGAAGAAGGCCAGAACCACCAGGTAAGCCATGAAGGCCCCTGCACCGATGCGATCAAACCGGTCGGGCAAGCTGCTGCGGCCGGGTGCGTCAATGGCCTTACTCATAAAGCGCCCTCAATGTCGTCACATCCAGCTCACTGCACGGCGCATCAAGCACCACAGCGCCACCCCGAAGGGCCACGATACGGTCTGCATAGTTGAGGGCATGCGTCAGGTCATGCGAGGTGAAAATCATGGTCAATCCCTCTGCCCGCACCAGCTGCGAAAACAGCGACATCACTTCATCCCCCGCGACCGGGTCCAGGCTGGCGGCCGGTTCATCGGCAACGATCAGCCGGGGCCTTTGCATCAGCGCACGGGCAATGGCGATGCGCTGTGACTGTCCGCCGGACAGCTTGTCTGCCCGCCGAAGCGCCACGTGCGTCAGCCCCACGCGCTCCAGACAATGCATGGCCTCACTTCGGAGCGCCTCTGGAGCGAGGCCCTGAAACCAGGCACGGCCAAAACTAGTACGAGGGATCGCGCCGTGCAACACATTCGTCAAGGCCGACAACCGTGGCACGAGGTTGTGTTTCTGGAACACAAATCCGACCTGGGAGCGGAGCGCGCGAAGCCTGCTCGCGCTCAGCCCTTCAAGCCGGACTCCGCACAAATCAACCTCGCCCGCATCGGGGCGTATGAGGTGCATGCAGCAACGCAGCAGTGTGGACTTGCCTGCACCGTTGGCACCGATCAGGGCGACGCGCTGACCGGCAGCCACTGCGAAGTCAATCCCGCGCAGCACGGGGGTGTGCCCGTCGTAGCTTTTGGTCAGCCCGCGCACCACGAGGTCTGCCGGGGCAATTTCCTGTGTGCGCGGCACCGGCCCGGCAAGTGGCGGCGCAGCGACAAACGGCGCTGCCGGACTGAACTGGCTTGACATGGTGACCCCTGAAAGATGCGATTGGAACGGACGCTCAATCACCGACAAAAGCGGCGTACTGCGGCTGGCCGATGGTCACGTACATCCTGCGGATGTAGTCGTAATCCTTGTCGGCAATGCTTGGGATGAACTTCATGCCCTGGAACTTCTGGTTCTCGTCGGGGCCGAGCAGAATCGCGGCGATGAGCGCGTCCGAGTTGTCACTGAACACTTTTTTCATCTTCGCGACAACGTCATCGGGGACGTGCTTTCCGGCCAGCAACACGTCGTTGGGCAGGTCACGGCCGCGCGCGATCACCTTGAACGCCACATCGGGGTAGCGCTTGGCAAGACCGGGCAAATCAGTGCGGTTGATGCCGATCGCCGCCACATCGCCGCGCTTCATGGCTTCGACGGCGACATTGCGGTTGATGTGCATGATCTGCATGTCCTTGCCTGGCTTGAGCCCGAGGTCGGCAAGAACCTGGATGGGTGACAGGTGACGTGAGGTGGAGCCTACGTCTCCCAGCGCAACCTTCTTGCCCTTGAGGTCCTGGACGCCATCGATACCGGAGCCGACCATGGTCACCACGGAGCCGTAATATTCCGGGCGGCTGAAGCCAACGACCAGCTTCGCGTCGGTGCGTTTCTTGAACACCACGTATTCGGCGGGCCCGGTCAAGACGAGATCAACCTTCTTTGCGTTGAGTGCTTCGACTGCTGCGGTGCGGTTGGGCACGGGAAACAGCTCGACGGCCATGCCGGATTTTTCGGAAAGGATTTTCTGAAACCCCGCGTACTCGCGCTGCAGGTTTTCCAGGCCGACGATGTCGGTCACCGCCAGGCGCAGCGCCTGGGTCTGGGCGTAGGCAGGGATGGAGGGCAGTGCGGTCAGGCTTGCTACGGCGGCGATGGACGCGATGGAGAAAAGGCGGCGGGTTCGGTTCATGGCTAATACTGCGCAGGCAGCGTTGGTTAAAAGCCAAAGATTGGTGCCGCAACATGACGAAATGATGAAAATTGTGACGGTGCCTTAGCAAACCGCGCCGCGAAAGGCGTGTCGCGAAGTTGTCACATTGAGCTCCTACCTTGGGGGCTTTTTATTCGAAGGTTGTTCATTCATGGCAGACGCAGACCGCTTTTCCATTTGCGGAGGCAATGTTCTGTTGCCCCAAGGCCTTTGCCAGACAGAGCTGTGTGTTGAAGACGGGCTGATCTCGCACACAGGCAGCATGCCCGGACGCGGCCATGTCATTGACGCGACCGGGCTGTATGTGTTGCCCGGGATCATCGATCTGCACGGTGACGCGTTCGAGCGCCAGATCATGCCGCGCCCAGGCGTGCACTTCGATCTGCAGCTGGCATTGGCAGACACTGACCGGCAACTGGTGAGCAACGGTATTTCTACCGCCTACCACGGGGTCACCTATTCATGGGAGCCTGGCCTGCGCAGCAGGGATACCCTGTTGCGCATGATGGATGCCATGGCCAACGCGGCCCGGTATCTGGCGTGCGACACACGGCTGCACCTGCGCCATGAAACTTTCAACCTGGATGCAGAGGCCGAAATACTGGAGTGGCTCGCCGCAGGAAAAATCGATCTGCTTGCATTCAATGACCACACGCCAGACATCTTGCGCAAGCTCTCGCACCCCAAGGAGTCGATGACCGTGCTGCAACGCTGCGGACTGGAGCTCGGCGCGCTGCGCGAGCTGGCGGAGCGCGTGAGCGCGCGCGCGGCAGAGGTGGCTCCGTCCATTACCCGGCTGGCCGCAGCGGCGGTGGCTGCGGGTGTTCCGCAGGCCTCACACGACGACCCCTCGCCGGAGACGAGGCAGTGGTACCAGGCCATCGGCTGCGGTATCTCGGAGTTTCCAAAGACGCGCGAGACTGCTGCACTGGCGCGCAAACTGGGCAACCATGTGGTCTTTGGCGCGCCCAACGTCGTTCGGGGTGGCAGCCACCAGCCGAATAATGTTTCTGCCGCAGCGATGGCGCATGATGGCTTGTGCACGGTTCTCACGTCGGACTACTACTATCCCGCCATGCTTCCCGCCGCATTCCGCCTGAGCGACGATGGCGTTTGCACCTTGCCAGAAGCCTGGGCGATGGTTTCGTCCAACCCTGCGGAGGCCGCAGGACTCCACGACCGCGGGACGCTGGCACCCGGCAAGCGCGCCGATGTCTTGCTGGTGCAGGCGCCGCCAGGCAGGGCGCCGTCGGTAGTCGCCCA
>CALSAU010000394.1:0-3173 GCA_943372985.1 Polaromonas sp. YR568
GGAAAGACCTTGCTCCGCCATGTCTGGAGCAATATACACCTTGGAGAAAGGCCATGCGAGACAGTTCCTTGCACCGGGGCCCGAGGCAAGGAAAAAGTCCGTCTATA
Source organism: Polaromonas sp. YR568 (assembly GCA_943372985.1). Taxonomy (GTDB): domain Bacteria; phylum Pseudomonadota; class Gammaproteobacteria; order Burkholderiales; family Burkholderiaceae_C; genus Polaromonas. The sequence continues at coordinate 108 of CALSAU010000394.1, forward strand.
ACCCGGTTTTTGCCCGGTTCAGCCGCTCTGATGGCATTTTCCGCTGCAGCTTTACCGCGCGTTCACGCCGTGGTGCCGGAAACTGGCAGAAAACCGGTCGTTCAGGCTTTGCCCTGGGCGCCTACCGCGGCGGCCGCAGCGGCAGCGGCCTCGCTGTCACCCAGGTAGTAATGCCGCAGCGGTTGCAGATTGGCGTCGAGTTCGTACACCAGCGGAATGCCGTTCGGGATATTCAGGCCGACGATGTCGCTGTCGGAGACCTTGTCGAGGTATTTCACCAGCGCGCGAATCGAGTTGCCGTGCGCGGCCACCACGATGCGCTTGCCGGCCTTGATGGCGGGCGCCATCGACTCGTTCCAGAACGGCAGCACGCGGTCCACCGTGTCTTTGAGGCACTCGGTCAGCGGAACCTGCCCGGGTTGCAGTTTGGCGTAGCGGGGGTCCCCGCGCTCGCAGCGGGGGTCGTTGGCGTCCAGCGCGGGCGGTGGGGTGTCATAGCTGCGGCGCCACACCAGCACCTGGTCGTCGCCGTATTTCTTGGCGGTTTCGGCCTTGTTAAGGCCCTGCAGTGCGCCGTAGTGGCGCTCGTTGAGTCGCCAGCTGTTGACCACGGGCAGCCAGGTCCGGTCCATTTCGTCCAGCGTGTGCCAGAGCGTGCGGGTGGCGCGCTTGAGCACGCTGGTGTAGGCGACGTCAAAGTCGTAGCCTTCGGCCTTGAGCAGGCGGCCCGCGTTCTTGGCCTGTTCCACGCCAGTGTCGGTGAGGTCCACGTCGGTCCAGCCGGTGAAGCGGTTTTCAAGATTCCAGGTGGATTCGCCGTGGCGGATGAGCACGAGTTTGTACATGTTGATGAGGTGATTGGCAGTGGAAACGGGGGAGGTGAGCATGGATTCCGGGGCCTTCGAGACGCCGGACCGTGCCTCCATTCTAAAATCACGGGTTGGCTGAAAAAACGCAAAGGGTAAAACGTGAAATTTCTGATGGACAACTGGATGCTGATTTCGATCGCTGTCGCTTCGGGCGGCATGCTGATCTGGCCGCTGATTGCCGGTGGCATGAACGCTGGCGCACTGACGGCCAGCGGGGCGGTCCAGCTGATCAACCGCGAGAAGGCGGTCGTGGTGGATGTGGGTGATGAGGCTGAGTTTGCTGCCGGGCACGTGACGGGGGCCAAACATGTGCCGCTGAACGAACTGGAAGAAAGGCTCGTCGCTACCGTCAAGAACAAGACCGTGCCGCTGATTCTGGTTTGCGCCAACGGGGCCCGATCCGCACGGGCCGTGGCGACCGCCAAAAAACTCGGTTACGAGCAGGCTCAATCGCTGGGCGGCGGACTCAAAGCCTGGAAAGAGGCTAATCTACCTCTTGAAAAAGCCTGAGCCAGTTCGAAAGACATTCATGCAAACCGTCAAGATCTACACCACGGGCACCTGCCCCTACTGCATCCACGCCAAGCAGTTGCTCAAGCAGCGCGGCGTCACGGACCTCAATGAAATCCGCGTCGACATGGTGCCCGATGAGCGCCAGAAAATGATGGAAATCACCGGCCGGCGCACGGTGCCGCAGATTTTCATCGGCGACACCCACGTCGGTGGCTGCGATGACCTGGTCGCGCTCGACGGCCGTGGCGGCTTGATGCCGCTTCTCAACGGGGCCTGACCACCCATAGCCTGTCCGGGGGCACTGTCGAGCGGGCATTTTTGGCCTGAGATAATGCGCGCTTGCTTGCATGTCCTTGTCCGGCTTCACCTCCGCGCCCAAGCGGCTGCATCTGACAGGGGCACGTTTTCCTTGCCAGCGCTTCCACTCATACTCACTCTGTCCTGAAAGACCACCATGGCCGAAGCCAATCTTGACCCCGTATTCCAGATCCAGCGCGTTTACCTCAAGGACGTGTCGCTGGAGCAGCCCAATTCGCCTGAAATCCTGCTGAACCAGGAGCAGCCCGGCGTTGACATCCAGCTGGGTGTTGAAGCCGCACCCGTGGCCGAAGGCCTGTTCGAGGTGACGGTGACGGCCACAGTCCACACCAAAATCGCCGACAAGACGGTTTTTCTGGTCGAAGCCAAGCAGGCCGGCATTTTCGAGATCCGTAACCTGGCGCCCGAGCAGATGAATGGCATTCTCGGCGTTGCCTGCCCGCAGATCGTCTACCCCTACCTGCGCAGCAATGTGGCCGACGTCATCCAGCGTGGTGGTTTCCCGCCGGTTCACATGGCCGAGATCAACTTCCAGGCCATGTACGAACAGCAGCAGGCCGATGCCGCTGCCGCAGCGGCACCCGCTGCGCCGCAGATCATCGTCTGACCGGCAAATTCACGGATGCAGCCACTGGCTGATTGCCGCCCGTGCCCATGAACATCCTCGTGATCGGCGCAGGTGCCTGGGGCACCGCGCTGGCCGCCAGCAGTGCGCCCCGCCATCGCGTCACCCTGTGGGCGCGCGATGCGGCGCTGGTGCAGACGCTGGCCGACACCCACACCAACCCGCGCTACCTGCCTGGCATCGCCCTGCCTGCGTCGCTTCGGGTGGCTGGCGGCAGCGACGCCTCGCTGGCCGACGCACTGATCGGTCAGGATCTCATCATCGTGGCCACGCCGGTTTCTGCTGCACGCGACATGCTGACGCGCCTGCAGCACGTGACCGCGCCGGTGGCTTGGCTCAGCAAGGGTTTTGAAGCCACGGTGTCTGCCGGTGCGGAGCCGCATGGCCTTCTGGTCCACGAAATCCGCACCCAGGTGGCGCCGGCCTTGCTGGCGGGCGTGTTGAGCGGCCCCAGCTTTGCGCTCGAAGTCGCGCGCGGCCAGCCCACCGCGCTGGTGGCAGCGAGCGAGCATGCCAGCGTGCGCGAGACGCTGGTCCAGGCCTTCCACGGCCCGGCATTGCGTGTGTACGCCAATGACGACGTGGTCGGCGTCGAGGTCGGTGGCGCGGTCAAGAACGTGCTGGCGATTGCCACCGGGCTGTGCGATGGCCTGCAACTGGGCCTTAATGCGCGGGCGGCGTTGATCACCCGCGGACTGGCCGAAATGACCCGCCTGGGCGTGGCGCTGGGTGCGAGGCCTG
>CALSAU010000395.1:0-3172 GCA_943372985.1 Polaromonas sp. YR568
AAGCAGGCCGCGGCGCTTCACCAGCGCATGCAAGTGACGGGCAAGGCCGGCCGCTCCGCAGATAAAAACCACTGGTCGTTTGTGCGGTAGCGTACATACAAGGTATGCGCAAGGGCCTAAACTGACAGGTTGGCCCGGGCGCCATTGCCTCTGCCAGGGGCGCGTCCGAAGCCGGCCCGCCCCGGAGCCCCCTGTTGATGCCCGCTTCCCCCGACCCGAAAAAGAACCAGCTGCTGGCGGCCTTGCCGGATGCCGATTTGCAGCGCTGGCTGCCCCAGCTCGAATCTGTCGATCTGCCGCTCGGTCTGGTGGTCTACGAGTCCGGCAGCACCCTCAGCCATGTGTATTTCCCCACCACCGCCATTGTTTCGCTGCTGTATGTGATGGAAAACGGCGCCTCCGCCGAAATTGCCGTGGTGGGCCACGAAGGCGTGGTCGGCATCTCGCTGTTCATGGGCGGCGAATCCACGCCCAGCCGCGGTGTGGTGCAAAGCGCAGGCCGGGGCTTCCGCCTGCCGGCGGAGGCCATCAAGGAGGAATTCAAGCGCGCGCCGGTGCTGCACCTGTTGCTGCGCTACACCCAGGCCCTGATCACGCAAATGGCGCAAACCGCCGTCTGCAACCGCCACCATTCGCTGGACCAGCAGCTGTGCCGATGGCTGCTGCTGAGCCTGGACCGGCTGCAGGGCAACGAACTGGTGATGACCCAGGAACTGATCGCCAACATGCTGGGCGTGCGCCGCGAAGGTGTCACCGAAAGCGCGCTCAAGCTGCAAACCCTGGGCCTGATCCGTTATGCGCGCGGCCGCATCACGGTGATCGATCGCCCGGGACTGGAGAAGCGCACCTGCGAATGTTATGCCGTGGTCAAGCGCGAGTACGACCGCTTGCTGCCCGACCGGATGGCCGTCTGAGCACCTGTCTGCGGCTGTCAATCGCCCCGAGCAGCGATGGATAGTTTTTCTGGCGCATACTGGGGCACCGACTTGAACTGGTTCGACAGTAGCGCGGCTCGACCTCTTCCCCGCCAGGGGTGCGCCACTCACCGGAGAGCCTTCATGGCCCCTGTCGAAAATCACCTGATCGAGCGCCTGCCCGCGCGCGACCGCAAGCGCCTGCTGGCCGCCTGCGAACCGGTGCAGCTCGCGCTGTCCGACGTGTTGTGCGAGCCGGGCCAACCCACGCACCACGTCTTTTTCCCAACCGACGGTTTCATCTCGCTGGTGACCCTGGTCGAAGGCAGCCCGGGCGTCGAAGTCGGGATGGTCGGGCGCGAAGGCATGCTGGGCGCGCAGCTGGTGCTCGGCGTGAAGCAGGCGCCTTGGCGCGCGCTGGTGCAGGGTGTGGGCGCGGCCTGGCGCATGGACACGGCGGCCTTCACGCAAACGCTGGCCGGCAGCCCGGCACTGCAGCGTGGCCTCAAACAGTATGTGTATGTCCTGATGGCCCAGCAGGCCGCGTCGGCCGGCTGCCTGCGCTTTCACCTGATCGGCCAGCGGCTGGCGCGCTGGCTGCTGATGAGCCAGGACCGCGCGCACTCCGACAGCTTTCACGTCACCCACGAGTTTCTGGCCTACATGCTGGGCATGCGGCGTGTCGGCGTGACGGCGGCCGCCAGCCAGATGCAAAAGGACGGCCTCATCGAGTACCACCGCGGCGAACTCACGGTGCTGAACCGGGCCGGCCTGGAAGCGGCAGCCTGCGGTTGTTATGCGTTCGACCGCCGCACCTACCAGGTCTTGCTCGGGTAAAGCCGTGCCACGTTGCCGCGGAGCAACAAGCGCGCCGGATCTTTCTCTTTTCCCCGAACTGCAGCTTTTGAAGCCCCGCCTCTGTGCGTTAGCGCACGGACGCCGGCTTTCGGAATCTCTACAAGGGGAAACGGGCGCATGCGTGGAGACACATCCCGCGACACCCCGGCCCATCATCGCCAATCCCTTAGCACAGAGGCTCCATGCCCTCCATTTCCGTCACCAGCACCACGCAGCCTGCTCCTGCCGGTGCGCTGACCCTGCCCAAGGGCAAGGGCACGGCAGCCGAGGGCCTGCGGTGGCCGGAGGTCGCCGCCGTCCGCCCCGAAGCCAAGCCGGGGGCGCGCGTGAGCATTGGGGTCGACGACTGGGACGTGATGTTTGAAGCGGTGCGGGCGCGCCTGATCCACAGCGTGGGTGAGCGCCTCGGGGAACTGCCCGACCTGCCTCACCACTCGGCCGAACTGTCGGCCAGCCTGGTGCAGGCCGTGGTGCTCGACTGCGTGAGCGCGCTGGAGCAGCTCCACAGTGCGCTGCAGCAGGAGCGGAGCCAACGTCCGACACCCTGACGGGCATTCGCGGCAGCGCTCAAGGGCGGGCGCGCATGTTACCTTTTGTCCCCTATGCCGCAGACTTCTCCCCTTGTGCGCCAGGACCTGTTGTTCAGCCAGCAGCTGGACGGACCGAGTCCCCCGCCTGACTTGCTGCAGCTGCTCGAGCGCGCTGCGGGTGCCGGCAGCTGGGTGCTGCAGATGCCCGGGCGCCGCCTGCTGTGGTCGGCCCAACTGGCCGCGCTGCTCGGCAGACCACCCGCGCAGCACCTGGCCTGGGCAGATTTGCCCGGGATTTTTGCGCCCGAATGGCGCGAGCGCATGGCCTCGGTGCTGTCGGCCTGCCTCGATAAGGGATCGGCGTTTGACGAGGAAGCCCAGGTCGTGACCACCGACAGCCGCCGCCTCTGGGTGCGGGCGCTGGGCGAGGTCGTCTGCGATACGGCCGGCGCGGTGGTCCACGTCTCTGGCGTGATCCGGAACCTGACGAGCCAGAAACACGCCGAGCAGGAGGCCCAAAGCCTGACCATGCGTCTGGCCACGACACTGGCCAGCATCCATGACGCCTTTGTCACCGTGGACCGTGAAGGCCGCCTGACCTACCTGAACCCGGAGAGCGAACGGCTGCTCGGCCAGTCCGGTGCCGCGCTGCTGGGCTTGCCGATCTGGGATGCGCTGGACCAAGACGGCGGCGCGCAGTTGCGCCACAACCTGACGGCAGCCTTCGGCAACGCCAGCCACCAGGAGTTCGAGGCTTTCTACCCGATTGCCCGGAAATGGCTGGAGTTGCGGGTCTACCCGTTCGAGGAAGGGCTGGCGCTGTACCTGCGCGACGTCACCGAACGGCGCCAGTCGCAGGAACAGCTGCTG
>CALSAU010000396.1:0-3166 GCA_943372985.1 Polaromonas sp. YR568
GCATCACCGGGGCAAACGACATCATCACAGCGCCAGCACCTGTGTCGGCACGCCCGGCAGAGGGGTGCCCTGGTGGCTGGTCAGCACCACTGTGCCAGAGCGCGCCAGATGGTCTGACATCAGCCCCTCCAGCCAGGTGGTGGCAACCGCATCGAGTGCGTTGAAGGGCTCATCGAGGATCCACAGCGGCCGCTGCACCCCCATCGCTAGCCGTGCCAGCGCCGCGCGGCGCCGCTGGCCCTGCGAGAGCCGCCGGGCCGGGCCATGTTCGAAACCACGCAGCCCCGCCGCCTGAAGCGCGGCGAGCGACTCCTCGCGCCCGGCCGCAGTGCCGCCCAGCGCGCAGGCAGTTTCAAGGTTTTCGAGCGGGCTAAGGTCGTCCTTCAGGGCCGCAGCGTGGCCCAGGTAAATGAGCTCCCGGCCGAACTCCTCGCGCAGTTCGCCCACCGGCTGGCCACGCCAGAGCACCTGGCCATCGGTTGGCGGCAACAGGCCGCAGAGCATGCGCAGCAAGCTGGTTTTCCCTGCGCCGTTCGCGCCCTGCACCCGCAGCAGCTGCCCCGCAGGAACGCGGAGATTGAGACGGCCAAACAGGACCCTGCCGCCGCGCACGCAACTCACACCGTTGAGCGCGAGTTCGGCGGTCATGCGGGTACCGCCAGGGGGCAGAACCTCGTCACGCGAATACAAAAATCGGAGAAGCAAGAAAGCACAGGCTATGCGGGCAATCGCCCTGAATGGACACTGACACGTTGCACAGATCAACAAGGCGTGCCGGGCGTTGAGGTCAACTGGCCCACACATACTGTCAACTTTATGTGACACTTATATCATCAGAATCGCGCAGCCAAAACCCAAAAAACCCTGAATGCCCCCTCTCTTGCCTCCTGACAGCACCGCCACCGGGTTCATTCAGCCGACCCTGCCACCGGCCCCGCCCCGCCACTTCTGCACCGACTGCGGTGTCTCCCGCACAGCCCAGCCCAAGCGCTGCGGCCAGGCCTGCCAGTTCATCCAGCCGGACTACCCGGCGCTTGAAACGGCGGTGCATGGCCGCACACGGCGCCTGCCCGGACAGGCCGTGGACGCTCTCGCCGAGCGCAGCGCGGACGAGTTGTTCTTCGGGCCGCACGAGCGCATGTTGCAGGCCGCGCTGGCCAGGCCGCTGCCCGGCGCCCAGTGGACCGGCATCACCACCCGCATCGCTGAAAAGCTGCTGCAAAACGGCGAAGTCGACGCCGTGCTGGCCATGGCGCCCCACCCGGACGACCCGTGGCGGCCGATGCCGGTGGTGGTGACGCGGGCCGAAGACATGGCCCGCTGCCGCGGCATGCGCATGGGTTACGCCCCGCTGATCGCACTGGTCGAGCCGGCGCTGCAGCAAGGCTACAAGCGCCTCGCCGTGATTGGCATCCCCTGCCAGATTTACGCGCTGCGCGCGCTGCAACCCGAGCTGGAGCGCGAACACGGCCTTGAAAAGCTGTTTGTCATCGGCACGCCCTGCTCCGACAACACCACCACCGAGCGCTTTCACGAGTTCCTCGCGCTGATTTCCCCGCACCCCGAGGACATCACCTACCTCGAATTCCGCGCCGATTACCACGTCGAAATCCGCATGCGCAGCGGCGAAGTCAAAGCCCTGCCCTTTCTCAGCCTGCCGCTGTCGCAACTTCCGCCCGACTTTTTCCCGATGACCTGCCGGACCTGCGTTGACTACACCAACACGCTGTCGGACATCACCATCGGCTACATGGGCGGGCAAGGCCAGCAGTGGCTGCTGGTGCGCAATGCGCGCGGCCAGCATCTGCTGGAAACACTGGGCGATGAGGTGGTGGTGAAAGCGCCCGGCAGCGCTGGCAGCCGCGCCGGCGCGGTGAAGGGCTTTCTGAAGAACGTCGAGCGTGCCGCCGGTGGCCTGCCGCTGCGGCGCATGCCGAACTGGCTACGCCCGGTGGTGAGCTGGCTGATGCCCCGCATCGGCCCGCGCGGGCTGGAGTTTGCACGTGCCCGGGTCGAGATGAAGGCGCTGGAAACCATGGTGCACCTGCAGCGTGAAGAACCTGCGCGCATCAAGACCATGGTGCCGGAGCATGTGATTCACCTGGTGCGGCCGTATGGCGTGAAGCCCGAAGCAAGCACCACACCGAAATAGACCCTGAAACGGGCCCCGGAGTACACCCGAGGTTCAGAGGCAACTCGCCCGAGAATCGAACGCGAGCACCGCCACCTCAGAAAATTTAATTGTCAAACTAAATTGACAAACCAAAGTGTCATGTTAAATTGACACCAGTGATTGTCCCACGTTGCAGACAGTCACCCCACTTTGGCGGGGGCTTCATGAGCATGATGACACGCATTGAGCAGGCGCTTTCACAACCTTTCATGGTGGCTGACAGCGCTACCGCCCCACCTCGACTGATGGCCGCCATGCGGCATGCGGTGTTCCCCGGCGGCGCACGCATCCGCCCGCAGCTGTGCATTGCGGTGGCCAAGGCCTGCGGTGAAGACGCACCCGACCTCACCAACGCAGCGGCCGCCAGCATCGAGCTGCTGCACTGCGCCTCGCTGGTGCATGACGACATGCCCTGCTTCGACGACGCCGACACGCGTCGCGGCCAGACCACCGTGCACAAGCAGTTTGGCGAGCCACTGGCCCTGCTGACCGGCGATGCGCTGATCGTGCTGGCTTACCAGACGCTGGCGCGCGCCGGTGCACGCCACCCGCATCGCCTGGCACGCCTCCTGATGACCGTCTGCGAAGGCACCGGCACACCCGACGGCATCGTGGCCGGACAAGCCTGGGAATGCGAGCCACGCGTGCAGCTGGGCCGCTACCAGCGCGCCAAAACCGGTGCGCTGTTTGTCGCCTCCACGTGCGCCGGTGCGCAGGCCGCCGGCACCGATCCAGAACCGTGGCGCCGTCTGGGCGACGCCCTCGGTGAGGCATATCAGGTGGCCGACGATATTCGCGACGTGATGGGCGCAGATCAATTGGGCAAGCCTGTGGGCCAGGACGCCCAGCACGGCCGCCCCAGCACGGCCGCAGACCTCGGCCTGCTCGGTGCGGTGGACTACTTCCGCAAGCTGATCCAGAGCGCCGTGCAGTCAGTTCCTGCATGTGCCAGCCGCGAAGCCATGCAGCAGCTGGTACTGCATGAATCAGAGC
>CALSAU010000397.1:0-3158 GCA_943372985.1 Polaromonas sp. YR568
ATCATTGATGCGCTGTCTAAGCACAACGAGCGCAATCCCGGCAAGGAAGTGCTGTACCTGAACTACGCGGCGGTAGACCCCGATCTCACCAACAGCAAGTGCGACTACTGGCACTTCCGCCTGGACGCCGACACCTCGATGAAGATGGAGGCGCTGACCGCCTTCATGAAAGACCAGCCGGACATCAAGAAGGTCTACCTGATCAACCAGAACTACGCGCACGGCCAGCAGGTGGCGAAGTTTGCCAAGGCCAATCTGGCCAGCAAGCGGCCTGACATCCAGGTCGTTGGCGAGGACCTGCACCCGCTGGCGCAGGTGCGTGACTTTGCCCCCTACATTGCCAAGATCAAGCAGTCCGGTGCGGACACGGTCATCACCGGCAACTGGGGCTCCGACCTCTCGCTGCTGGTCAAGGCCGCCAACGAGGCGGGTCTGAACAATGTAAAGTTCTACACCTACTACGCGGGTGTCACCGGCACGCCGACTGCGCTGGGTGCTTCGTCGGCAGGCCGGGTGTACATGGTCTCCTACAACCACCTCAACATGGGCGGTGAGATCCAGCAGATCATGGCCGACTACAAAAAGAAGTTCAATGACGACTTCTACACCGGCGCGATCTACCACGCCTTCACCATCCTCACCGATGCGATGGCACAGACCAAATCGACCGAGCCCGCTGCTGTGGCCAAGGCCATGGAAGGCATGCGCTTCAAGAGCTTCAACGGCGATGTCGAAATGCGCAAGACCGACCACCAGCTGCAGCAGGGCCTGTACATCACGCGCTGGGAGAAGGCCGGTGGCAAACTGCCTTACGACGCTGAAAACACCGGCTACACCTTCGCTCCGGTGAAATATTATGAGCCCTACGTGGCCAGCACGCCGACGTCGTGCCAGATGAAGCGTCCTTCCTGACGCATTGATTGCGCCCGACCCAGGAGCCAAGGCCCGACCCGTCCTCGGGCCTTTTTCTTTGTTTGACGGCGGCTGCGCGTGCGGCGGCCGGTTTTCTTCCAGCTTCAGGCGGTAATTGATGAATTTGGAATTTTTCACCATCTCCCTGCTCAACGGGCTGAGCTACGGGCTGCTGCTGTTCATGCTGAGCTCGGGCCTGACGCTGATTTTCAGCATGATGGGCGTACTCAATTTCGCCCATGCCTCGTTTTACATGGTGGGCGCCTATGTGGCCTACAGCGTCTCGCAGGTGGTCGGCTTCTGGTGGGCGCTGCTGGTAGCGCCGTTGGTGGTGTTTGCCATGGGCGCCGCTTTCGAGCGCTTCTGCCTACGCAAGGTGCACAAGTTCGGCCATGTGCCCGAGCTGCTGGTCACCTTCGGCCTCTCGTATCTGCTGCTGGAGTTGGTGCAACTGGTGTGGGGCCGCGCTGCCGTGAACTATGTGCTTCCCGAAGGACTGCAGGGGCCGCTGTTCACCGTATTCGGCACCAACTTCCCGAAGTCACGCGCCTTCATCATGCTGATCTCGGTGGTGATGCTGGCCAGCATCTGGCTGGTACTCACGCGCACCCGCATCGGCCTGGTGATCCAGGCGGCGCTCACGCATCCTGAAACCGTCGAGGCGCTGGGGCACAACGTGCCCCGGGTCTTCATGCTGGTGTTCGGTGGCGGTGCGGCACTGGCCGGGCTGGCGGGGGTGATTGGTGGCAACACCTTTGTCACTGAGCCCGCGATGGCCGGATCGGTGGGTGCCATCATTTTTGTTGTGGTGGTGGTGGGCGGTATGGGGTCGCTCAGTGGAGCGTTTCTGGCGTCGCTGCTGATCGGGCTGGTGCAGACCTTTGCCGTGGCGATGGACCAGTCGCTGATCAGCATGCTGGGTCTTTTCAATTACAGCGTGACGCCTGAGACCTTTGGCTATCCGCTGCTCAAGCTCACCATTTCGCAGGTGGCACCGATCCTGCCCTTCCTGCTGCTGGTGCTGATCCTGATCTTCCGCCCCAGGGGGCTGCTGGGCACCCGGGAAGACTGAGGCGGATTCATGTCAAAAACACATTACGAATTCAAGCCCTACAACGTCGGGCGCTGGGTGATCTGGGGGCTTTACGCCTTGCTGCTGATCGTGGCCCCGATGCTGTTCAAGAGCAGCCTGTCGCTGACCATGCTGTCGCAGGCCGGCTATCTGGTCATCGTCTGCCTGAGCTACAACATCCTGCTGGGGCAAGGCGGCATGCTGAGCTTCGGCCACGCGGTGTATGTCGGCCTCGGATCATTCCTCGCCATCCACGCGATGAACCTGGCCGCCAAAGGCGCCATCTACCTTCCGTTGCCGCTGATTCCTCTGGTGGGTGGGCTGGCCGGCCTCTTCTTCGCCGGTGTGCTCGGCTATGTGACGACCAAGAAGGCCGGCACCACCTTTGCCATGATCACGCTGGGCGTGGGCGAGCTGGTGTTTGCGATGTCGCTGATGCTGCCGGAGTTCTTTGGCGGGGAGGGCGGCATCACCACCAACCGGGCCTACGGCAAATCGCTCTTTGGCATCAGCTTCGGGCCGCAGGTGCAGGTGTACTACCTGATCGCGTTTTACTGTTTTATCTGCACTGCCGCCATGTTTGCCTTCACGCGCACACCGCTGGGTCGCATCTTGAATGCGGTGCGCGACAACCCCGAGCGCGTGGAGTTCATCGGCTACAACACCCAGCGTGTGCGTTACTACGCCTTCATCATTGCGGGCTTCTTTGCCGGCATTGGTGGTGGGCTGGCGGCCATCAACTCTGAAATTGTCACCGCCGAGGTGGTGAGCGGCGTGCGTTCGGGCAGTCTGCTGCTGTTCACCTTCCTGGGGGGCGCCACTTTCTTCTTCGGCCCCATCATCGGTGCCGGCTTGCTGGTGCTGGCGCTGATCCTGCTGTCCGAGCTGTCCATGGCTTGGCTGCTGTATGTCGGGTTGATCTTCCTCTTCATGGTGATGTATGCGCCGGGCGGCCTGGCCAGCCTGATCATGATGAACCTGCGGGTGGCTTCGTTTGGCAAGCTGCGCGAGGTCTGGGTCGGCTACCTGGGCCTGGGACTGACGGCCCTGACTGCGCTGGCAGGTGCGGCTGCCATGGTCGAGATGGTGTACCACCTGCAGCTCAACGCGGCCCTGGGCCCGGAGCTCAGCTTCATGGGCGTGCGACTCAATGCGATGAACCTCAACAGCTGGT
>CALSAU010000398.1:0-3153 GCA_943372985.1 Polaromonas sp. YR568
CCGCGGCCCAGTTGTCGCCATGCAGGGCGAGCGCCTGCCGAATGGCCTGTCTCTGGCTGGCTTCGACCACCTCGTGCATCGAGGCCAGCAGCGGTGCGGTGGCACCTTGCAGCGCCTCATCGTTGGAACGCGTCAATACGCCCGCCGGCAGGGCCAGCGGATCGAGGTCCAGCATGTCGGCTTCGAGCGTGACGATCTCCTTGCGGTCCGCGCCCCGGCTGACCGCCTTCAAGGCCGAGCGGCTGATGACGTGCTCCAGCTCGCGCACGTTACCCGGCCAGCGGTAAAGGCGCAGGGCATCTTCCGCAGCGGCAGACAGACGCAGGCTGCGCAGCCCGAGCCGTGCGCGGTTGAGTTCAAGAAAGCGGCCCGCCAGCAACAGCACGTCGTTGCCACGCTCGTGCAGCGGCGGAATCACGATGGGGTAAACAGACAACCGGTGGTACAGGTCGGCGCGAAAGGTGCCGTCGCGCACATGGTCGCGCAGGCTGCGGTTGGTGGCCGCAATCACACGCACGTTCACTCGGCGCGGCCGGTCGGCGCCCAGGCGCTGGATCTCGCCGTTCTGCAGGGTTCGCAGCAGCTTGGCCTGAATTGACAGCGGCAGTTCACCCACCTCGTCAAGAAACAGCGTGCCGCCTTCTGCCGCCTCGAAGCGGCCTGGCCGGTCGTTCACAGCACCCGAGAACCCGCCGCGTGCGTGGCCAAACAACTCGCTTTCGGCCAGCGACTCCGGCAAGGCCGCGCAGTTGACGTGAACCAGCGGTTTGCCAGCCCGGCGTGACAGGCGATGCAGCCGGTGCGCAAACAGCTCCTTGCCCACGCCGGTTTCACCCAGCAGCAACACCGGCAGTTCGGAATCGGCCACCACCTGCAGTTCATGCAGCAGGTGGGTGATGGCGGTGCTCTGGCCAAGGATTTCATGGTCCTCGCCGGGCGTGGGGGTTCCAACCGGCAGCGCTCCACCAGACAGGCGAAACGCGCGTATCTCTGCCTCCAGCCGTGTCACACGCACTGCGGCCTCGATGGCGCAGGCGAGTTTGGCCAGGTCGCCCTGCGCCTGTTCATCAAAGGCTCCGACGGCGATGGCGTCCAGCGTGACCACGCCCCAGCGCTTGCCTTCGACGTCCAGCGCCATGCCCATGCAGTCGTGCACTGCCAGCGGCTCACCCACACGCTCATCAATCAGGCCGTCGTAGGGGTCGGGCAGCACGCTGTCCTGATGAAAGCGGGTGACGCCGCGCCGCTGCACGATCGCGGCCAGGCGCGGGTGGTCTTTCACTGCGAAGCGGCGGCCGAGTGCGTCGTTGACCAGGCCGTCCACCGCGACCGGTCGCAGGTGCTCCCCTTCCAGCTTGAGCAGGGCTACTGCACCGCAGGCGAAGTGGGCGCGCAGGCTGCCAACCAGCCGTTGCAGCCGCACGGCAACCGGCAGGTCGGCCACCAGATCGGTCAGCAGGAGAAGGTGGATGGTGGAGACGGTCATAAGGACCTTGCATGGTATTCCTGACCATGCCCGCACCGGGTACTGATGACCATCTAACTTGCAAGCAATTGATTCATATCAAGTTTTTCCTGGCACAGCCCTCGCAAGGTCAAAAGGGCCGAAGTCGGCATCAAGACCAGGAGAGCCACATGAAACGAATCCATTCGCTGGGCGCCCGCATTCCGATGAGCGCCGCCATCTGCCTTCTCGCCATCACGCTGCCGCTACAGGCCCAGACAGCCGGGCACAGCACCCCCACCGCCGCGCCATCCAAGGGCGCTACAGCTGCCACACCGGCCGCCGTACGCCGCTACGACCTGCACACCAACATCGTCAACGGCAAGATGGTCTTCATTGACGACAAGGGGCGCGTTAACCCCACCCTCACGGCGAACGCTGGCGACACGATCGAGATCGTGCTGGAAAGCGGCGAAGGCGCAGAGCACGACCTGGTGATTCCAGAACTGAAAGTCGCGTCGGCCAAGTTCAGCGCCAGTACCGGCAAGACCACGGTGCGGTTCAAGGTACCCCGCTCGGGTACCTTCACCTACTTCTGCTCGATTCCGGGCCACCGCCAGATCGGCATGGAAGGTCTGTTGAAAGTCACGGGCCCTGCACAAGCGGGCCTACCAGCCCCGGCGAATGACGCCAGTGCTTCTGCGCTGGCGCTTTACACGCCCGCACCTGTGCCGCAGCGTGCCGCCGACCCGGCTGCCGTGAGTGTGGTGGGCAACCCGGCTTCGGTGCCAGCAGCCATCGGAACGAGAGCGCCGCAAACCCTGAAGTACCGGCTGGAGACGGTCGAGCTTCCCGGCAAGCTCGATGACGGCACCAGCTTCACCTACTGGACCTTCGACCGGCAGGTACCCGGGCCCATGCTGCGCGTGCGCCTCGGCGACACGGTACAGCTGACGCTGGCCAACGCACGCGACAGCAAGATGATCCATTCGATCGACCTGCACGCGGTGACCGGTGGCCATGGCGGCGGCGAGCACACACAGGTGGCGCCCGGCCAGGAAAAAACCATCACCTTCAAGGCGCTGAATCCGGGGCTGTACGTTTACCACTGCGCCACGCCGCTGGTGCCGCAGCATATCGCTGCGGGCATGTACGGAATGATTCTGGTCGAGCCAGAGGGCGGGCTGTCCAAGGTGGACCGCGAGTACTACGTGATGCAAGGCGAGATGTACACCGGCCGGCCGCACGGTGCCAAAGGCCATCAGGAGGCTGACCTGGAGAAGATGGCCAATGAGCTGCCGGACTACTACGTCTTCAACGGCGCAGTCGGCGCATTGAGCAAGACGCACAAGCTGCAGGCGAAAGTGGGCGAGAAGATCCGCATCTACTTTGGCGTGGGTGGCCCCAACAAGATTTCGTCGTTCCACGTCATTGGCGAAATCTTCGACACCGTGTACAGCGAAGGCTCGTTCACCGGCCGCAAGCACGACGTGCAAACCACGCTGGTGGCGCCGGGCGGGGCGACTATCGTCGAGTTCCAGGTGCAGCACCCAGGCAGCTACCTCTTGGTGGACCACGCGCTGTCTCGCGCCGGCAAGGGTGCGGTCGGCGTGCTTGAAGTGACGGGCGACCCGGTTCCGGGCGTCTACAAGGCTGGCGCGCAATAACCCTGTGCACGCCTCGCCCCGCGCCAGTCAAACCGATCCACC
>CALSAU010000399.1:0-3149 GCA_943372985.1 Polaromonas sp. YR568
CGCCGCCGTGCAGGCAAAACCGATATCGCTCTGGGTGGCGTCCCGGCCCAGCCTCTCGAACACCGAGGTACGGTAGGGTGTCTCGGCAAACGACACCAGGCCGAGCGCCAGATCGCGTGACTCCAGCCGCATCAGTTCCCGGTTGTCGCGCAGCAGCTCTGCGGCGAGGAGGCGCCAGACTTCGGGCGCAGGGTTGTTGACCTGCAGGGCCTGAAAACTCTGCACGTTGCGGGTCAGCTCGGCCCGGATGTCCGTGGCCATCTGCGCAGCATCCTGCTCGAGCCGGCTTTGCACCTGGCTGTCCTCATAGCGGCCCGCCAGCCAGACCAGCGTCGAGAGCAAGGCGACCAGCAAAGCGACCAGCAGGGTCCACAGCGCCCAGCGCCGGCTCCAGCGCCGCGGCTTCCAGCTGTGGCTCGCTTGCGGTGGCGCGCTCACAACACCCCGTGATTGAGCGCGGGAAGCTGCCGGCGCACGGCGTCCAGCCGGTCAGCACGCAGTTCGGCCAGCACCACGCCCGGGCCCTGCGCGTGCTGCGCGAGGATCTCGCCCCAGGGGTCCACGATGAGGCTCTGGCCCCAGGTGCGGCGCTGGTTCTCGTGCGCGCCGCCCTGGGCCGCCGCCGCCACATAGGCCAGGTTTTCGATCGCGCGTGCCCGCAGCAGGGTTTCCCAGTACGCCTGCCCGGTGGTGTAGGTGAAAGCGCTGGGCACCAGCAGCAGATCGGCTTTTAATGCGCGGTAGAGCTCCGGAAAGCGCAGGTCGTAACAGATGCTCAGGCCGACACGCCAGGTGTGCCCGTCGACGGATGGCAGGTCAAAGCTGACCGGGCCTGCGCCGCTCTCGATCACACGCGACTCGTCGTACTGTTCCTGCCCCTGATGGAACCTGAAAAGATGGATCTTGTCGTAACGCGCGACGCAGTCGCCCGAAGGCGCATACACCAGCGAGCTGTTGCGCACATGCAGGCTGTCGCTGGCGCACAGCGGCACGGTGCCGCCCACAATCCAGAGCTTGAGCTCACGCGCCGAGGCTGCCAGGAAGTCCTGGATGGCGCCCCGGCCCGGCGTTTCCTGCACCGCCAGCTTGTCGGTGTCTTTCCAGCCCATCAGGCAAAAATACTCCGGCAGCACGGCCAGCTCAGCGCCTTGCGCGCTGGCCTGCTCGAGCAATTGCCTGGCTGCATCCAGGTTGGCCTGGACGCTGGTGCCGGACACCATTTGCAGGGCGGCCACAAACATCTCACTTCTCCCCGGTCTCTTCGCCGGCTTTGACAGCGGCCGGCGGCTTGCGCTCGATTTTGGTAATTTTCGGGTTGGCCCAGGTGCCGTCGATCTGGAACTCCTGAGTGGCAGCCTGCGTCAGCGGCCGCCGCAGGAAATACTGCGCCAGAAAGGTGCCGATGCCTATCGCCGGGTTGATCACCGTGGCGATCAGGGAAGCGGTGCCGGCGTTGATCTCGGGCACCACCACCACCGCCAGGTTTTGCGTTTCCTTCGCAATGTCGGCCGAACCTTCCATCAGCACGGCGGCATTGACGCCTTTCATCTGCAGGTTGTTGGTGAAGGCCAGGCCCTGGTTGATGCTGACGTCACCCCGGATGAAGTCGAACGAGAAGCCTTCGGAAAACACGTCCCGGAAGTCCAGGGTCAGCCGCCGGGGCAGCGCCTGCAGGCTGAGGACACCCAGCAGCTTGGCAATGCCGGGATCCGCCTTGAGGAACTGGCCCGAGGCCACGTTCACATTGAACTGGCCGTTCAGGCTGGGGTAATCCAGGCTCAGGGGCGAGCCCATCCACGCGATCTGGCCTTCCAGCCGGCCCTTGCCCCGGCGGATGACGTCGGCCATGCCGAAGCGCCTGAGCAACTCGCCCGAATCATCGATATCGAGGCGGAAGTTCATGACGGTGCGGCGCCTTTCCACCGGCGCGCGCCCGCGGGTCGCCGCCGCTGCCTGCTGCGCATTGACCGCCACCCAGTTGCCGCTGGCGGTCAGCGTGGCTTCCGGCATGATGATGTTGAGCTTGTTGAGCCGCCACTCGCGCACGCCGCCTTCGCGAGCCACCGTGCCGGCGCCGCGGTTGATCGCCTCGACCTCCACCCGCCCGAGTTTTTTGCCGCGTAATTCCAGGTCCTCGACAACGATATCCAGCGCCGGAATGCCGGCCGGCTGCTCGTCCAGGATCGCCTCGACCTCACTGGCCGTGCCCTGTCCGAGACTCAGCCGCGACAGCCGCCCGTACAGCCGGCCGGACCCTGCGCCACCCGGCTGGCGGAACTCGACGTAGCCGTTGAGTTCGGTCGCATCGATGTTGGCGCGCCAGGTCAGGCCGTCGCGCGTGCCGCCAAGCACCACGTTGTGCAGCGTGCGGCCTTCCACCAGCAGCTCTTTGGCGCGTATCGCCATGCTGGTCGGCAGGTAGCTGAGCACGGCGCTGGCCGGGGTCAGGCGGCTGGGGGCGGCCGCCGTCGCGGGTGAGGGATCGCCGGATGCCTCCAGCACCTTCTCCCAGGCATCGATATCCACCCGCGCCAGGTTGATGTTGGCCGCGACACCGCTGTCGGGCAGCGGCGCGCTTTCGCCGGCTTCCAGGCCGATGCCCATGGCGCCCCGCAACACACGTGGCTCCGCGCCGCTGATATCACGCAGATACAGCACCGAGGCCAGCCTTCCCACACTCAGTGACAGCTGGTCCTGCATGGCCGGCCCGGCACCGGGCGCGACCCGCACGGCGGTGTTCTCGAAACGCAGCGGCAGGCTGCTGTCGGCGCTTTTCGTGAGCGGCGCGGGCAGGCTCAGGGCCATGCCCTGCAGGTTGCTGGCCACACTGATCTCGGTCATGCCCTTCCTGAAACCCAAACTGGCGGTGTAGGCCGTGCTGCCGCTGGCATGCGCGCCGAGGCGGGCCGCCAGGCCGAGCTCCTTCGCCTGGCGCAGGCCTTCGGCAGTGAGGCTGCCCTGGGCCCGGATCACCACGGCCGAGTCCGGAAAATCCTGCGCGCCGGCTGCCGGCCGCGCGCCGGCGGAGGCCGCGGCGCGGGTCCCGCCTTCGAGCCGGACCTCGCCCCCCAGCAGCCGCGCCTGTCCGCCCGAGATGGCAAAGCCGCTTTCACTGAAGCTCACCAGCCCCTTGAGGCGGCCCAAGAGCG
>CALSAU010000400.1:0-3146 GCA_943372985.1 Polaromonas sp. YR568
ACGTCGCGCCGGTGGATCGCCCAGCTTCATGGTCAGGCCGATGCGCTTGCGGGCCACGTCCACCTCGGTTACCCGCACCTTGACGATGTCGCCGGTCTTCACCACCTCGCGCGCATCGTTGACAAATTTATGCGCCAGCTGGCTCACATGCACCAGGCCATCCTGATGCACGCCGATGTCGATGAAGGCACCAAAAGCAGCAACGTTGCTGACCGTGCCTTCCAGCGTCATGCCTTCCTTCAAATCACGGATGTCTTCCACACCGTCGTTGAAGCGGGCCACCTTGAAATCAGGGCGCGGGTCGCGTCCGGGTTTTTCCAGCTCGGTCAGAATGTCCTTCACCGTGATCACACCAAACTGCTCGTTGGCGAACAGCTCGGGGCGCAGGGTCTTGAGCATCTCGGAGCGCCCCATCAATTCCGCAACCGGTTTGCCGGTGTGCGCCATGATTTTCTCGACCACCGGGTAGGTCTCCGGGTGCACACCCGTCATGTCCAGCGGGTTGCTGCCGCCGCGCAGGCGCAGAAAGCCCGCGCTTTGCTCAAAGGTCTTGGCGCCAAGCCCGGTGACCTTCAGCAGGTCGGCCCGCGAGGTGAAGGCGCCATTGGTATCGCGCCAGCGCACCACCGACTTGGCCACCGTCTGCGACAAACCCGACACACGGGCCAGCAGCGGCACGCTGGCCGTGTTCAAGTCCACGCCCACGCTGTTCACGCAGTCTTCGACCACCGCGTCGAGGCTGCGCGCCAGATCGCTCTGGTTCACGTCGTGCTGGTACTGGCCCACGCCGATGGACTTGGGGTCAATCTTCACCAGCTCGGCCAGAGGGTCCTGCAGCCGGCGGGCAATGCTGGCCGCGCCGCGCAGGCTCACGTCCACATCAGGCATTTCCTGGCTGGCGAATTCGCTGGCGGAATACACCGAGGCACCGGCTTCGCTGACCACCACCTTTTCGATGGCCTGCTCGACCTTGGCCATCAGCTTGATCAGATCAGCGGCAAGCTTATCGGTCTCGCGGCTGGCGGTGCCGTTGCCGATGGCGATCAGGTTCACGCCATGCTTTTCACACAGTTTGGCCAGCGTGTGCAGCGAACCGTCCCAGTCCTTGCGCGGCTCGTGCGGGTACACGGTGGCGGTTTCGACCAGCTTGCCGGTCGCATCGACCACGGCCACCTTCACGCCGGTGCGGATACCCGGGTCCAGGCCCATCACCACGCGCGGACCGGCCGGTGCGGCCAGCAGCAGGTCGCGCAGGTTGTCGGCAAACACCTTGATGGCCACCTTCTCCGCCTCTTCCCGCAGGCGGGTGAAGAGGTCGCGCTCCAGCGACAGGCTGAGCTTCACGCGCCAGGTCCACGCCACGCATTTCCGGATCAGGTCATCGGCCGCCCTGCCCTTGTGGCTCCAGCCCAGGTGCAGCGCAATTTTCCCCTCCGCAAGGGAAACCGCTGGGCCCGCTTTGGGTGATGCGCTAAGGTCGGGCGACTCTGGCAACACCAGCTTGGCATCCAGAATCTCCAGCGCACGCCCGCGGAACACGGCCAGCGCACGGTGCGACGGCACGCGGCCGATCGGCTCGTCGTAGTCGAAGTAGTCGCGGAATTTGGCGTTGTCGGGCAGATTCTCGTCTTTTCCGGCAACAAGTTTCGACGCAAACAGGCCTTCGCTCCAGAGCCAGCCACGCAGTGACTGCACCAGCGCGGCGGCTTCGGCCCAGCGCTCCGAGAGGATGTCGCGCACGCCATCGAGCACCGCCTGCACAGTGGTGAAATCGTCGCCGCTTTCGTTCTTTTCGGCTTTCACGTAAGCAGCGGCTTCATCTGCTGGCACCAGCAACGGATTGGCAAACAGGGCATCGGCCAGCGGTTCAATGCCGGCCTCGCGGGCGATCTGCCCCTTGGTGCGTCGCTTGGGCTTGTAGGGCAGGTACAGGTCTTCCAGGTCCTGCTTGGTGGCGGCCAGTTCAATGGCGGCACGCAGCTGGGGCGTGAGCTTGCCCTGCTCCTCGATGCTCTTGATGACGGCTTCTCGGCGCTCTTCCAGCTCCCGCAGGTAACCGAGGCGGTACTCCAGCTCGCGCAGCTGGATGTCATCGAGCCCGCCGGTGACTTCCTTCCTGTATCGGGCGATGAAGGGCACGGTGGCGCCGCCGTCCAGCAGCTCTACGGCGGCGCGGATTTGCTGCTCCTGAACCTTGATTTCAGCGGCGATCTGACGAATGATTTTTTGCATGGGGAAAAGCGGGTGGACTGTGGGCGTTGGGGTGTGTGGCGAACGGACTCAAGGCGACCGGGTGAGCCTGAAGGAATCAAAAAACGATGAATGCGGCACTGTCAGACCGGGGCCACGCGCAAGAAGCGTGAACCGGCTGTGCGCCCTGGCAGAAAACACAAACTGACGACAAGGGTCGGCATTGTCCCACAGGGAAAACGGCCTCCCCAGGGCCATACTTTGACAGGGGCTTGCAGCCCATTTTTTCAGCTTTCCCTTCCTCTGTTTCAGGAGAAACCCATGCGTACCCGAACCCTTTTCCTGATCATCTCCATCGTTCTGCTGGCCGGCTTTGTGGCCCTCAATGTGGACGAATTCACCCGCGTCAGTATCCTGAGTCTGGGCTTTACCACCGTACAGGTGTCGCTCGGGCTGGTGATGCTGGCGCTGGTGGTGATTGCTACCCTGGTATTTCTGGGTAGCACGGTTTACATGCAGAGCACGAACCTGCTGGAGATGCGCAATTACGCACGCCAGCTCAGTGTGCAGCGCGAACTGGCAGACAAGGCCGAGGCCTCCCGTTTCACCGAATTGCGCAGTTACATGGAAGTGCAGGCGCTGGCCGCCCAGCAACGCGAGACAGCCCACAACACCGTGCTGGCCGAGCGCTTTGCCCAGCAGCAGCAAGCCCTGTTGATGCGCCTTGAAGAATCGGACAAAAGCCTCGCGGCTTACATGGGCCAGCTGGAGGATCGCCTGGAGCGCGGCACCCTGGCAGATGACCGCACTGGCCGCATGGCCAACGGCACGCCCCGCCTGTAAGCCGATGCAACGACGGGCGCTGTAAGAACGCGGACAGCGGCCCGACCAAGCAGTGTCCACAGTCGCAGGTTGCAGGCATTTCCGCAGGCAGCGCAGCGTGGGCATTTTCATGG
>CALSAU010000401.1:0-3146 GCA_943372985.1 Polaromonas sp. YR568
GCCTTACGAGTCCCAACGTAACGTCTACTCAACGCTTCTGGTACTGCGTCGCGCCAAACAAAATATCACGGGTCTTGTCGTCGGTGAGCGGTCGGCGCAATCCGGCCAGCACTTCCACGCCGCGCACCACGGCCGGGCGCTCGGCGATCAGGTCAAACCATTTTTTCAGATGCGGGTAGTCGGCCCAGTCGATGCCATGGTTGGCCCAGTTGCGCAGCCACGGGAAGATGGCGATGTCGGCAATGCTGTACTGGCTGCCGGCGATGAACTTGCTTTTTGAGAGCTGCTTGTCCATCACGCCATAAAGGCGTTTCGTCTCATTGGTGTAGCGGTTGATGGCGTACTCAATCTTCTCGGGGGCGTACTGCCGGAAGTGGTGGGTTTGCCCGATCATGGGGCCGACGCCGCCCATCTGGAACATCAGCCACTGCAGCACCTCGAATTTGGCGCGGTCGGTTTTGGGCAGGAACTTGCCGGTCTTGGAGGCCAGATACAGCAGTATGGCGCCGGATTCAAAGAGCGAGATGGGTTTGCCATCAGGGCCGTTCGGGTCAACCAGCGCAGGAATCTTGTTGTTCGGGCTGATAGCGAGAAAGTCGGGCTTGAACTGGTCGCCGGTGCCGATGTTCACCGCATGGGCCTGCCAGTCGCGGCCCAGACGGTAGCCGCATTCCTCCAGCATGATATGGACTTTGTGACCGTTGGGCGTGGGCCAGGAGTAGACGTCAATCATTGGTGTTTCCTTCACTTTCTACTACGATGTCTTGATCGCGATTTGTAACTGCTGCACTTTAAGAGAAAACGGCAAACCATGTTTGAACGCCTCAAGAAAGCATTGACGGGGGCCGCTCCTGCCGAAACCACCCACTCGCGCGGTGACGCCGTCTCGGAATGGGCCGGCATGCAGGGGTTTGCCTACACCGGCTCGGGTGACGGCAAGGGCTTTGCGCTGCAGGGGCAGGTCAGTGGCCGGCCGTGGAAGCTGGAGCGTGGCGCTGCGTCGCGCCAGTACATCCGTGGCGAGGAAATCCGGGCACGCGCCGAGCTCAAGGTCAATGAGGACGTGTCGGTGCTCATCATGAACCGGCCCATGAAAGACGTGCTGGAAAAGCGCGCCTACGCGATGTACACCGACACGTTGCAAACCACGGCAGACCCGAATCTGCCGGAAGAAATGCGCTGGCTGGCCATGTACGCCGAAGTGGGCTGGAGCAGTCTGCCTGACCCGTTCTGGGCCCGCTATGCTGTCATGGCCGACCAGCGTGAACACGCACTGGCGTGGATCGATCCGAACCTGGCCAGTTTGATGCTGGCCTGGCCGGAGCCAGCGCCTCAGGCCGAGGTGCCCTTCATCCTGATGCTGATGCGCGGCAAGCTCTATTTGCGCATGCAATACACGCCAGCCGACATGCCGACGCTGGAGCATGCGGCGACGGTGTTCACCAGTGCCTGCGAGGCGGCCATTTCCGGGCTTTCAACAGACATTCCACTTTAGCCAGCCATGAAAAAAGCGCCGGAACCCTCGGTCGGGTTCAAGCGCTTTTTTGCGTGTTGATGTTGTGGTGTCGTTCAGCCGCCGCGCGTGATCGGCATCTCCACCTCGCCAGGCATCAGCAGGTGCTTGGCCAGTTCCAGCTTGGCCAGCGAGGCGCGATGCACCTCGTCCGGGCCGTCGGCCAGGCGCAGCGTGCGCTGGTGCGCGTAGGCGTAGGCCAGCGGGAAGTCGTCAGACACACCGCCGCCGCCGTGGGCTTGGATCGCCCAGTCGATGATCTGGCAGGCCATGTTGGGGGCCACCACCTTGATCATCGCGATCTGCGCCTTGGCCACCTTGTTGCCTACGGTGTCCATCATGTAGGCGGCCTTCAGCGTCAGCAGGCGGGCCTGCTCGATCATGCAGCGGGCTTCAGCAATGCGCTCTTCCCACACTGACTGGCGCGCAATCGCTTTGCCGAATGCGATACGGCTGTTCAGGCGCTTGCACATCAGCTCCAGCGCGCGTTCGGCGCTGCCAATGCTGCGCATGCAATGGTGGATGCGTCCGGGGCCGAGGCGGCCCTGGGCAATCTCGAAGCCGCGGCCTTCGCCCAGCAGCAGGTTGCTGGCCGGCACGCGCACATTGGTCAGGCGCACTTCCATGTGGCCGTGCGGTGCGTCGTCGTAGCCGAACACCGACAGCGGGCGAATCACCTCGATGCCTGGCGTGTTGGCTGGCACCAGAATCATCGACTGCTGTTCGTGGCGGCCTGCATCGGGGTTGGTCTTGCCCATGACGATGTAGATGGCGCAGCGTGGATCGCCTGCGCCTGAGGACCACCATTTGGTGCCGTTGAGCACGTAGTCGTCACCATCGCGTGTGATGCTGCACTGGATGTTGGTGGCGTCGGACGAAGCCACATCGGGCTCGGTCATCAGGAAGGCGGAACGGATTTCACCCCGCAGCAGCGGCTCCAGCCACTGGTCCTTGTTGGCCTCCGTGCCATAGCGGGCAATGGTTTCCATGTTGCCGGTGTCGGGCGCATTGCAGTTGAAGACCTCGGCCGCGAAGGGCACGCGGCCCATGATCTCGCACAGCGGCGCGTACTCAAGGTTGGACAGCCCTTCTGGCGCGCGGGGTGAGTGCGGCAGGAACAGGTTCCACAAGCCGGCAGCGCGTGCTTTGGGTTTGAGCTCTTCAATGACGGTGGTCGGAATCCACGCGTTGCCTTTGGCACGGTTCTCTGCGATCTCGCGGAAGAAACGGGCTTCGTTCGGGTAGATGTGGTCGTCCATGAACTTCAGCAGGCGTGCCTGCATGTCCTGAACTTTGGGGGTGTAACTGAAGTCCACGGTGTCTCCTGTGAGGGTTGTTTTGTTCGGGTGGTGTTGCGAATGCGGCGAATACGGTGCGGGGGCGGCTTCAGGCTCTGCGGGTGGCGAAGTCCCAGGCCATGCGGGCCAGAATGGGCGCGCCTGCGGCAGAGCTCACCGCCTGCGCGCTGGAGGCGGTACCGGCCTCGACCCGCTTGGCAATGCCTTGCAGGATGGCGGCAATGCGGAACAGGTTGTAGGCCATGTAGAAAGTCCAGTCGGGCATCAGGGCCTCGGGGGTGGTCAGTCCGGTGCGCTGGCAGTAGCGCTGGATGTATTCGGCCTCGGTGGGGATG
>CALSAU010000402.1:0-3138 GCA_943372985.1 Polaromonas sp. YR568
CAACCAGCCCGCCATAGTTGAAGAAGGCCAGCGGCGACATGCGGCGAAAGTAAGGGCTGCGCCAGATGGCCGCATAGCCCGCGGGCTCGGCAGGCTGCTGACCGACAGCTGCCTCGGCCGCCACCGCATCGGGCCGCCAGGTCGGCACCCACACGGCCAGCGCCACCATGGCCAGCAAAATCATAGCCGCGAGAATCCAGAACAGGGGCCGCCAGCCGGTCAGCGGCATCAGCCACTGCACCGGCAGGGTCGAGGCCAGCATGCCGAGCGAGCCGGTCATCAGCATCCACGAGTTGGCGCGTAACACCGCGCCCGGCTCATACCAGCGGCGAAAGCCGGTCAGCGGCGCCATCAGGCAGGCACTGACGCCCATGCCGACCAGCACACGCGACGCCAGCAGGCCGCTGAACCCGGTGGATACCGAGAAGGCGAGGCACCCGATCACCGACACCGACAGAAAGCACAGGATCACCCGCTTCGGGCCGTAGCGGTCCAGCCAGGAGCCGAGCGGTAACTGCATGGCCGCAAAGCCGAGGAAGTAACCCCCGGCCAGCAAGCCCAGGTCGCGGGCCTGCAGCGAAAACTCCTGTGTCAGGACCGGCGACAGTGTGGCGGTGATGGCGCGCACCAGCGCCGAACAGAAGTAGGCGGCCGCAAACGCAGCAAACACCGCCACCGCCGCGCGGGTATCGAGCCGGCCCGGCTCGGTCATGGGGGTTGCGTCACCGCTCACGGTCAGGCCCCCTATTCAAAGCGGAGACTGGAAAAGAAGGTCTCTGCAGCCTCTGCATTCACCTTGTCGGCGTACATCACCACCTGAAACACCTGGGCGCCATCGGCAAAGTACGCCGCCTGGCCTTGTACCGCGGAGCCGTCTGATCGCTTGCCCTGCGCGCTGACCAGCACGGCCTGCGCGGGGGGGTTGACACCCGACACGCGCAAGGCGGTCGTGCGGCTGGAGCCGGGCGCTGCCTTCATGTTGGCCAGTGTGGCCGCCTGCCACTGCGTCAGCACCTCGGCGGCACCTGCGGCGTCGGGCAGCGTGGCCACGGCGACCGCAAATGTGGCGTCGCCGGCATCGCAACCCTGCATCGACAGCGTGGTGGCCTGTCCGCCCAGCGGCACCTGTTTCTGCGCCTTGTCAGGTTTGCAGGGCAGCAGCAGGGCAAGCCGGGTGGCGTCCGGCCGTATCTCGCGCCAGTTGAAGGCCGGGCTGCAGCCGCCCACCGCGAGCAGCAGGCAAAGGACGGCTGGCAGGGCCGTAACGCGGGAACTCATCAGCATGCCTATGACTTTACAGGCAATCGTGCGCCGCTTTGGGGCTATGTCGATGCCAGCCGCCGTATCAGTGCACCGTTTTAATGCACTCAAATTCGCAGTGACTGCACCAATCTGGGCACGATGCTTGCTAAATAGAGGCATGTTTGAGGACATCGCCCTGCCCGAGCCCCACGCACCGCACCCCCAGCGTGCATCGCCGGCGATGCGCGGGAATCCGGTCCACCTGCCGGGCGCCGGGCAGATCGTCTGGCGCGACCGACTGTCGCAGTTGCTGGAATCCACCGGCGAGGGGATTTTCGGCATCGACATGGATGGCTGCTGCACTTTCATCAACCGTGCGGGCGCCGAACAGCTGGGCTTTGCACCCGACGAAGTGCTGGGCCGCAACATGCACGAGCTGGCGCACCACAGCCATGCCGACGGCGCGCATTACCCCGAACACCTGTGCCCGATCTTCAATGCCTTCCGCATGGCCCTGCCCTGCCGCATTGACACCGAGCTGTTCTGGCGCCGCGACGGCACGTCGTTCGCGGTGGAGTATTCGTCCTACCCCATCGTGGAAGACGGCATCGTGCAGGGGGCGGTGGTCACCTTTGTGGACATCTCTGCCCGGCGCCGCGCCGAAGAGGCCCTGCGCCAGGCGCATGCGGTGCTGGAGCAGCGCGTCAGCGAACGCACCCAGGCCTTGTCTGAAGCGCTGCAGCAGTTGCGCGAACTCTCGGCCTACACCCACACGGTGCGCGAGGAAGAGCGCACCCGCATCGCCCGCGAGGTGCACGACGAACTCGGCAGCCTGCTGGTGGCGCTGAAGATGGACGTCGGCTGGCTCGACAAACGCCTCAGCGAGCAGCCGCAGCGCGAGCCCGACGACGCACAGGCCATGCGCGACCGCATGCGCGGCAAGTGCCAGAACATGGGCCGCCTGATTGAAGCGGCGGTCGACAACGTGGGCCGTATCATCACCGACCTGCGGCCCAGCATCCTTGACCACCAGGGCCTGTGGGCGGCGCTGGAATGGCAAGCCCACGAATTCGTGCAGTCGGCCGAGCTGGCGCTCGACTGGCAGATGGACGTGGCCCATGCCGCACCGCTGCCCGAGGCCTCGGCGATTGCCATCTTCCGCATCTTTCAGGAGATGCTCAGCAACATCGGCCGCCACGCCGAAGCCAGCGCGGTGGCGATTGCGATCCGCGCCACGGCAGAGGCCATCAGCATCACAGTGAAGGACAACGGCAAGGGCGCCGAGCCCAGCGCCTTTGAAGCCGCCAACGCCTACGGTGTCATGGGCATGCGCGAGCGGGCACGCCACCTGGGCGGCAGTCTGGCGATTTCCAGCGAGGTGGGTCGCGGCGCGACCTTTCACCTGTGCATCGAGCTGCCAACTGATCCAGTCACACAGGCCACGAACACACCATGAGCACTGTCCGCATCCTGATTGGCGACGACCACCGCATCGTGCGCGAGGGCCTGAAGCAGGTGCTGGCTGACGCACCGGAAATCGAAGTGGTGGCAGAGGCTGAAACCGGCCCGGACATCCTCGCCCGCGTGGAGGCGCTGGGCGGCGACGCTGGCCCCACCGCACTGAACGCCGTGTTGCTCGACATTGCCCTGCCCGACCGCGATGGCCTCGATGTGTTGCAGGCCCTGAAGGCGCGCTGGCCCGGCCTGCCGGTGCTGCTGCTCAGCACTTACCCGGACAAGCAGTACGCGGTGCGCTGCATCAAGCTGGGCGCCGCCGGTTACCTGAACAAAAGCGCCAACCCTGACGACATGATTGCCGCGGTGCGCAAGGTGGCGGCCGGCGGGCGCTATGTGTCGGCGGTGGCCGCCGAGGCGCTGGCCAGCGCCGTTGGCAAC
>CALSAU010000403.1:0-3128 GCA_943372985.1 Polaromonas sp. YR568
CGGGGCCTGTCGGGCGAGATCGCCAAGACCTTTGGCCTCGGCTACGCGCCCGAGGGCTGGCGCAGCCTCGCCAGCGTGTTCCCCGATTACAACGATCCGCTGCTGGTGGAAAGCGGCCTCGTCATCACCGGCGAGGCCGGCGATGAAAACGCCGCAGGCGAAGCCAAGCGCTACGACCGCTTCCGTGACCGGGTGATGTTCCCCATCCGCAATGTGAAGGGCGAATGCATCGGCTTTGGCGGACGCGTGCTGGGCGATGAAAAGCCCAAGTACCTCAACTCGCCCGAAACGCCGGTCTTCAGCAAGGGGCGCGAGCTCTATGGCCTGTACGAGGCCCGGCCCGCGCTGCGCGAGCACGGCTACGCGCTGGTGACCGAAGGCTACATGGACGTGGTGGCGCTGGCCCAGCTCGGCTTTGCGAACGCGGTGGCCACGCTGGGCACGGCCTGCACCGCCGACCATGTGCAAAAGCTGTTCCGCTTCACCGACTCGGTCGTGTTCAGCTTTGACGGCGATGGCGCGGGCCGTCGTGCTGCGCGCAAGGCGCTGGACGCCGCCCTGCCCTTTGCCACCGATGTGCGCACCGTCAAGTTCCTGTTCCTGCCGTCCGAGCACGACCCCGACAGCTACATCCGCGAACACGGCAAGGAGGCCTTTGCCGACTATGTGAGCAAGGCCGTGCCACTGAGCCGGTTCATGCTGGACGCCGCCGCCGAGGGCTGCGACCTCGACACCGCCGAAGGCCGTGCCCACATGGCCAGCAATGCCCGGCCGCTGTGGAGCCTCTTGCCCGACGGCGCGCTCAAACGCCAGTTGCTGGCCGAGATTGCCGACCGCGTGCTGATCGACAGCCGCGAACTGCTGCATATCTGGCAGCCTGCCGCCACCGGCAATCGCAGCAATTACAAAAACAAGCCGGGTAGTCCATCCCGCAGCTCCAGCGCGAGCCCTGGCCCACGCGCCGAACCCGCAGGCCAGATGCCCCCGCCCGGCGACTACCCGCCCGATGAGGCCTATTCAGGCGCCTATGCCCCGGATTACCCGCCCATCGACCTGCCGCCGGGCGCATCAGAAGGGTGGAGCCGGGGTGCGACCGCACTGGGGCGCAGCAGCACACCGCGCCGCGTGGCGGGCCGCATGCTGCCCGCCAGCCGTGAAGACCGCGTGCTGCGCCTGCTGCTGACCGACGCGCAAAGCTGGGACAAGCTGAGTACCGAAGAGCACCACCTGCTGCTCGGCCTGCCCGCGCCGCATGGCCCGCTGTTTGTCTGGCTGGAAGGCCAGTTGCACGAACACGGCCCCCAGCCCTGGGCGGCGCTGCGCGAGGGCTTGCGCGGCCACCCGCACGAAAAACACGCTATCGCCCAGATTTCGCAAATCCCCGAAGGCATCGAGCTGCACTGGGATGAGGTGCGCGCCATCCTCGACCAGCTGGTCCGGCTGGAACGCCAGCGCGAGATGGACGCGCTGGTGCCGCTGGTCACTACCGACCCGGCAGCGCGGCAGCGTTATCAGGCGCTGCTGGAAGCGAACCTCAAGAAGGCATAAGCAAGGCTTAAAGCAGGTCTGAACTCGCTTTTTCACCCTTTTTGCCCTGTTTTTCCGCCCTGTTTTCTGCCTAAAAATGAGGCATCAGGGTATAATCCACTTTTCGGCAAGCGCGACAGCAGCACCTCCGGTACCGGCCAGCCCTGAGATCACAGGGAACTCGCACAAGAGTCGGCCACCTCCTCCACGGAATTTCCGCAAGGACTGCACACCAAATGTTCGCCCAAACAGCTTGCCTGAAATCGCCTGTTTCCCCTGTGCACCGGCACGTGGGTGGCGCGCTTTTTCAACTCTCCCGTTCCTGAAGTTGCGATTGCCAATGCGCCTGACTGCGGTCGGGCCTGCGGCGTATTTTTTGTTCACTGGTAGCCGATAGATCGTCAAAAACATTCCGTTCACTGGAGGTTCCATGCCTGTTGCCAAACCCAAGAAGACCATCCCACCGAAAAAGCCGCAGGGCACGCAGCCCAAGGCCGCCGCCAAAGCGGTCACGAAGGCGGTGAAGGTGGGCAAGCCGGCTGGCAAGCCTTCGGTAAAAGTTGCTCCCAAACCAGCGGCCAAACCCGCTGCAAAGGCGACAGCAAAGCCTGCCCCAAAAGCTGCCCCAAAGACTTCCCCCAAGAGCAGCAAGGTTGAAAAGCCCGGAAAGCCCGCCATCTCATCCAAAGCCAGCCCCACCGCCAGTTCCCCGAAGAAAGCCCCGTCCGTGCCCTCCAAGTCCAGTCCTGAATCCAAGTCCGTTGCCAAACCTGCCGCCAAGTCCGCAGCCAAACCTGCGGTCGCTGCTGCCGATGAATCGCTGAAAAAGAAACCTGGTCGCCCACCGAAGAACCCGGCCGCTGCCGATGGCGCTCCGGCTGCGACCGGCGCCAAGCGCGGCCGCAAGCCCAAGAATGCAGAAGCCAAGTCTGGCGAAGACCTGGACCTGTCCGACATTGAAGACGATCTGGTCGGCGAGCCGGTCGCGGAGACGACCGAGAAGGTCAAACCGCTGCGCATGAAGATCAGCAAGGCGAAGGAACGCGCCTTGATGAAGGAGTTCGGCCTCGACGAGACCGTGCTCTCTGAAGAAGACATGCTCAAGCGCCGCCTGCGCCTGAAGACCCTGATCAAGCTCGGCAAGACGCGCGGTTACCTGACGCACGGCGAAATTTCCGACCACCTGCCCGACAAGCTGGTCGATGCCGAGACGCTGGAAGTCGTCGTCAATATGCTCAACGACATGGGCGTGGCGGTGTACGAACAGGCACCCGATGCCGAAACCCTGCTGCTGAACAATACCGGCCCGACCGTGGCCACCGAGGAAGAGGCCGAGGAAGAAGCCGAAGCCGCGCTCTCCACTGTGGACAGCGAGTTTGGCCGCACCACCGACCCGGTCCGCATGTACATGCGCGAGATGGGCACCGTCGAGCTGCTGACCCGTGAAGGCGAGATTGAAATCGCCAAGCGGATCGAAGGCGGCCTGATGAAGATGATGGAAGCCATCTCGGAAAGCCCGGCCACCATCGCAGAAATCATGCGCCTGGGCGAGGAGATCCGCGAAGGCAAGATCGTCATCTCCACCGTGGTCGACGGTTTTT
>CALSAU010000404.1:0-3128 GCA_943372985.1 Polaromonas sp. YR568
CAAGGACGGGCCGAAAAACTCGCTGCCCCTGCACCGCGCGGTGCTGGACGCTGTGATCGACCATAACCCGGTCAAGGCGGAGAAAGCCATCCTCGTGCTGATAGACGGCGCGCGCGGGGATATCGAGGAAGTGCTGGCATCGCGCCGGCGCCTGCCCCGGCTGAACATCCCCGCGCCGCTGCTCAAGGTCGCCTCATAACAACATGCAAAAGACCATCGATTACTTCTTCAAGCTGCTCGAACTCCTGGTGGTGGCCTGCATGGTGGCCATGGTCATCATGGTGTTCGGTAATGTGGTGCTGCGCTATGGCTTCAACTCCGGCATCACC
The DNA here is from genome assembly GCA_943372985.1 of Polaromonas sp. YR568. GTDB lineage: Bacteria > Pseudomonadota > Gammaproteobacteria > Burkholderiales > Burkholderiaceae_C > Polaromonas. The sequence continues at coordinate 330 of CALSAU010000404.1, forward strand.
ATTTCGGACGAAATGTCGCGCTACTGCTTTGTCTGGCTCACCTACATCGGCGCCATGATCGCCATGCGCGAAAAGGGCCATCTGGGCGTGGACACCCTGGTCAAGCACCTGCCGACCGGTGGCAAGAAGGCCTGCCTGTTCGTGAGCGAGATGCTCATGCTCTGGTGCAACGGCCTGTTCCTGCTGGGCACCTGGAAGATGCACGATCTGCAGGTCAGCAATGTGTCACCGGTGGTCGGTATCTCCATGATCTGGATTTACGGCATTGGGTATGTGGTGGCTGTCGTCATGGGGCTGTTCAACATCCATGTGCTGTATCGCCTGGTCACGGGCCAGCTCAGTGAAGACGAACTGGTGCAGGTGATCGAGTCGGAAGACGTTCCGCACCTCGTGTCGGTCAACAGCCCGGGAGCGCGCTCATGACCGTCGCCGTTTTTGTGTTCAGCCTGTTGGGGGCCATGGCGATTGGCATGCCGATTGCTTATGCCTTGCTGATCTGCGGCCTCGCGTTGATGGGCTTCATGACGCTCACCGGCGCCCTGCCTTCGTTTGACAGCCAGATTCTGGCGCAGCGCTTCGTCGATGGGGCTGACAACTTTCCCCTACTGGCCGTGCCCTTTTTCCTTCTGGCTGGCGAGTTCATGAATGCGGGCGGCCTGAGCCGGCGCATTGTCAATCTGGCGATGGCCTGGGTCGGGCATTTCCGGGGCGGTCTGGGTTATGTGGCCGTCATTGCGGCTGTGATCATGGCGTCGTTGTCCGGTTCTGCCGTGGCCGATACCGCAGCGCTGTCTGCCCTGTTGATCCCCATGATGAAGCGTGCGGGCTACGAGGTGAACCGCTCGGCCGGCCTGATCGCTGCTGGCGGCATCATCGCGCCGGTGATTCCGCCGTCCATCGGGCTGATCATCTTCGGCGTGGCGGGCAATGTGTCGATCACCAAGTTGTTCCTCGCAGGCATCGTGCCCGGCATCCTGATGGGTGTGGCCATTGGCGTCACCTGGTGGTGGGTGGCACGGCGTGAAAACGTCCAGCCGGCGCCGCGCCTGGGCATGGCCGAGCGGCTGAAGATCACAGCCGAAGGCGGCTTTGCGCTGGCGCTGCCGGTGCTCATCCTCGGCGGCATGAAGTTCGGCGTGTTCACCCCGACAGAAGCCGCCGTGGTGGCTGCGGTGTACAGCTTTGTGGTGGGCATGTTCATCTACCGCGAGCTCAAGATCGCGGCGCTGTATCAGTTGCTGCTGTCGGCTGGCAAGACCACGGCGGTGGTGATGTTCCTGGTGGCAGCGGCCATGGTCAGTGCCTGGCTGATCACGGTGGCCAACATCCCGACCGAGGTGGCGGCGATGCTGGAGCCCTTCATGGACAACAAGATCCTGTTGATGTTCCTCATGATGGTGCTGATCATCGCGGTGGGTACCGCGCTGGACTTCACGCCCACGGTGCTCATCCTCACGCCGGTGTTGATGCCGGTGGTGCTCAAGGCCGGCATCGACCCGGTGTATTTCGGCGTGATGTTCATCATGAACAACGCCATCGGCCTGATCACCCCGCCGGTCGGTACCGTGCTCAACGTGGTGTGCGGTGTGGCCAAGATCAGCATGGAAGAGGCCTTCAAGGGCGTCATGCCATTTTTCATCGCGCAGGTGGCGGTGTTGTTCCTGCTCGTGTTTTTCCCCGAAATCGTTCTCGTCCCCCTGAAGTGGTGGATGAAATGATTGATTTTTCCCAACCCCTGTTATTTCAAGGAGACAACCGTGTTTAAACGCAGAACCCTCGTATCCGTTCTGGCCAGCGCGTCGCTGCTGGTCGCCACTTCGGCCTTCGCGCAGTTTGCCGACCGCACCATCAAGTTCACCAACGGCGTGAACGAGGACCACCCGGTGGGCGTGGGCGTCAAGAAGATGCAGGAAGTGCTGGCCGCCAAGACCGGCGGCAAGATGAAGATCCAGGCTTTCTGGGGCGGTGCTGCTGGCGGTGACCTGCCAGCCACCCAGGCGCTGCGCGCAGGCACGCAGGAAATGGTGTGCACCTCCAGCTCGCCGCTGGTGGGTATCGTCAAGGAACTCGGCGTGTTTGATCTGCCTTTCCTGTTCGCCAATGAAAAAGAAGCTGATGCGGTGCTCGACGGCCCAGCGGGCGCCTACTTCAACAAGAAGCTGGAAGAAGCCGGCCTGGTCAACCTGGCCTACTGGGAGAACGGTTTCCGCAACCTGACCAACAGCAAGCGCCCGGTGGCGAAGGTGGAAGACTTTGACGGCGTCAAGGTCCGCGTGATGCAGAACAACATCTTCCTCGACACCTTCAAGACCCTGGGCACCAACGCCGTGCCCATGGCCTTCGGCGAGGTGTTCACCGCCCTCGAAACCAAGACCATCGACGGCCAGGAAAACCCCTTCGTGACCATCGAGACCTCGAAGTTCAGCGAGGTGCAGAAGTACCTGAGCGTGACGCGTCATGCCTACACGCCCTTCCTGATCCTGTACAGCAAGAAGCTCTGGGACCAGCTGAACCCGCAGGAGCAGGCCGTGCTGCGTGAAGCCGCCATGGAAGGCCAGAAGGTCCAGCGCGCGGCCAACCGCGCGCTCAATGAGAAGTCACTGGCCAACCTGAAGAAAACCATGACCGTCAACGAGGTCAGCGCGGCCGAGCAGAAACGCATGTTCGACAAGGTCAAGCCGGTGTATGACAAAAACGTGCCAACGATCGGTGCCGAGCCCGTCAAGATGGTGATGGATGCGCTGAAGAAAGCGCGCGGCGGCTGATCTGCGGTAGCGCTGCAGCGATCGTCCCCAGGCC
>CALSAU010000405.1:0-3128 GCA_943372985.1 Polaromonas sp. YR568
AGACCTGGTCGAGGGCGTGGCCTCGGGCGTCGACATGTTCGACTGCGTGATGCCGACACGCAATGCGCGCAACGGCCACATGTTCACTCGTTTCGGCGACCTGAAAATCCGCAACGCCCGCTACAAGACCGACGAGCTGCCGGTGGACCCGACCTGCACCTGCTACACCTGCCGTGGCCGCGCGCAGGCCGACGGCACCACCACCGGTGGCTTCAGCCGCGCCTACATGCACCACCTGGACCGCTGCGGCGAAATGCTGGGCCCAATGCTGGCCAGCATCCACAACCTGCACTACTACCTGAACCTGATGCAGGAAATCCGCGATGCGCTCGACGCCGGCCGCTTCGGGGAATTCGCCACGCAGTTCCGCGCTGACCGGCAGCGGGGCATCTGAGCCATGAACATCAACCTCCAACGCTGGATTGACCGCTGGGCTGGCATTCCGCTGTGCGCGGCGGTCTCGGGCTTCGATGCGGTCATGCGCACCCTCAACCCCAAGGCGCCTGCCGACCAGGCGCCGCGCGCGATTGTCGTGATCCTGTTGTCGGAAATGGGCAGTCTGGTGCTGGCGCACGACATGTTTGCGCGCCTCAAGCAACGCTACCCGCAGGCCGAGCTGCACGCCCTGCTGTTCGGCAAGAACCGTGAAATCCTCGACCTGATGCAGGTGATGAACCCGGCCCATGTGCACACGGTGGATGACAAGTCGCTCAGCGGCCTGCTCACCAGCCTGTGGAAGGCGATTGGCGAGCTGCGGCGCGCCAAGGTCGATGTCGCAATTGACTGCGAACTGTTTTCGCGCATCAGCAGTTTGCTGTCTTACGCCAGCGGCGCCTCAGTGCGCGTGGGCTTTCACCGCCACACGCAGGAGGGCCTGTACCGCGGCTCGCACATCAACCGGCCGGTTCCCTATAACCCCTACCACCACATCGGCGCACAGTTCCTGACGCTGGCGCGGGCGATTGATTCCACGGCAGTGCCCAAGTCGAAACTGCCGGCATCCACGCCACCGGTGATGACCACCGTGAAGCCCCCGCCACACGTGCAGCTGGATCCGGCCCTGAAGGCAGGCATTCAGCAACGCCTGGCGCAGGACTTCCCCGCGATTGCGGGCAAGCCGCTGGTGCTGGTCTATCCGGGCGGCGGCATCCTGCCGATTCGCGCCTGGCCGCTGGCCTCCTACACCGCGCTGTGCGAGGGTCTGGTGGCAGACGGCTGCGCGGTGGCTGTGATCGGCCTGAAGGACGACCGCGAACTGGCCCAGCAACTGGTGGCCAATGTGAACCGCGCCTTCCCGGCTGGCCCGGTCATTGACCTCACGGGTTACACGCGCTCCATCTCTGAACTACTCGCGCTCTTTCATGTGGCACGCCTGCTGGTGACCAACGACGGCGGTCCCGGCCAGTTCGCGGCGCTCACCCCCATCTGGACGCTGATGCTGTTCGGCCCCGAAACACCGAGCCTTTACGCGCCGCTCACACCGCGCTGCCACTCGTTCTACAGCCAGTGGCCCTGCTCGCCCTGTCTCACGGCCTACAACCACCGCGCCTCGTTCTGCGACGGTGACAACCAGTGCCTGAAAGTCATCGCACCCGACACCGTGCTGGCCAAGGCACGCGAGTGCCTTGCGGCGCCGGAAAGCGCCTGATGCCCACCTTGCGCGGCTTTGCCGAGGCGGTGATCCGCCGCCTGCCCGAGCGCCTGCAGCCCATGGTGCGCTGGCGCTTCATCAAGTTCGGCGTGGTCGGCGCCAGTGGCACCGTGGTCAATATAGCTGTGCTCTACCTGATGCAGGAGTTCCTGCTCAAGGGCATTGAAGACTTTCATGTGCGGCTCAACTACTCGATTGCGATTGCCATCACGCTGGCTACCATCAACAACTTCTACTGGAACCGGCGCCTGACCTGGCGCGACCGCCGGTACCAGGTACACCACTCCACGCTGTACCTGTTCGCGAAGTACGTGATGGCGGCCGGCCTATCGATTGCCGTGCAATCGCTGCTGACCAAATGGCTGGCGCTGCACATGCACTACATCCTGGCCAACCTGCTGTCCATCGTGCTGGCCAGTGTGTGCAACTTCGTGGCCAATGACCGCCTGACATTTCGCCGGCGGCGCGCGAAAATAACCCCCAGCCCGGCCGAAACCCCTGTGCCCGCACCCGCAGCCCGGGACGACGCTCCCTGAAACCCGACGATGTCCACACCGCAAGCTGATTCCATCTCATCCCGCTACCCGGTTCACCTGTTCTGGCTCGCCGCTGCCGTGCTGGTGGCGCTGGGCTATCTGTTTGGCCTCGGTGGCGACCACATTCCGCGCAACGGCGACGAGCTGGTGTATGCCCACATTGCGCGCCTGACCGCCGCCACCGACCAGTGGCTGCCGCTGGTCAGCTCCTACGACTTCATGCGCAACACCAAGCCGCCTGTGCTGTTCTGGCAGGCCATGGTGATGGGCGATTGGGGCGATCGCTGGACGCTGTTCAACCTGCGACTGCCCAGTCTTTTTTACTCCTGGGGCATCGCGCTGATGGTCGGCTTGCTGACGTGGAAAACCGTGCGCGAGAGCGATTCGCCATCGACCCGTTCAGCCTTCAACGGCACGGCCGCAGCCGACCATGCGCACCAGGCGGTCATGCTGGGCGCGGTGGCGGCAATTGCGTATTTGTCGTTCTTCAGCAGCTACCGCTACGGCCGGCCTTACCTCACCAGCGCGCCTGAAACCTTCTGGCTCTTCGGCGTGTTCTTTGCCATCGCATGGTCACCCGCCAAGCTGCTGGCCTCGCGCTGGAAGTTCCCGCTGCTGGCTGGCGTGGCCGTCGGCATCGGCTGCCTCTACAAGTCGTTTGCGATGGTGGTGCCGGTGGGCCTGGGCCTGGCGCTGTGCTACCAGACGGTGGGCGCACGCAAGGCGCCGTGGCAGATTTTCCGGCGCGGCGTAGTGGGCGACGGCATCAAGGTGGCGGCCATCTGTGTGCTGGCCCTCGCGGTGTTCGGCCTGTGGTTCGCGGTGGACCCGCAGCCGGGCGAGGTGTGGCGCGAATTTGTGGTTGGCGAGAACGCCGGCAAGTTCAAATCATCGCCCGGCTACTTCAATGTGGCTTTCAGCGGCAACAGCGGCTTTCTGGT
>CALSAU010000406.1:0-3128 GCA_943372985.1 Polaromonas sp. YR568
CGGTAGACATGCGGACGGAAAACCCCAAAAACAAGGCAAAAACCGAAGCACAAGCCGACTGAATTCGGCTGACCGGGGCTGACACACCCGGGCACACCCCAGTAGGACTTACCCGGAAATTGTCGTCGCAATGACAAGGCAGCGTCAAACGCGGTCCTAGTATCCGGGTCATACAAGCTGTCGTCGGCCCACCAAGGCGGCACCCATTGGAGACAAGGAACCGGAATGCAGAGCGCATCAACCAGCACGGTCAAGACGACGTTTCCCCGCTTGCTGCTCAAGCACGCCGCCGAGCGCCCGGGCGCGGCCGCCATGCGGGAGAAGGAATATGGCATCTGGCAGTCCCACAGCTGGGGCGGCATGGCTGCCCTTGTGGAACACATCGCCTGCGGGCTCCACCAGGCCGGGCTGCGCCGCGGCGAGCACATGGCGGTGATCGGCGCCAACCGTCCGCGCCTTTACGCCACCATGCTGGCTGCACAGTCGCTGGGCGCGATTCCAGTGCCGCTCTACCAGGACGCGGTGGGCGCCGAGTGTGTTTTTCCCATCGACAACGCTGACATCCGCTTCGCGATGGTCGAAGACCAGGAGCAGGTCGACAAACTGCTGGAGATCCGCGACCGCTGCCCCAGCCTCGCCTTCATTTATTACGACGACCCGCGCGGCCTGCGCAACTACCAGGAGGCCGGCCTGTCGGCACTGGATCAGTTGATCGCCGCCGGTCAGGACTTTGCCAAGGCACAGCCCGCCTTCTTCAAGACCGAAGTCGAAAAGGCGCAGCCCGATGACGTAGCGGCGATGTTCTTCACCTCGGGCACCACCGGCAACCCCAAGGGCGTTGTGCACACCCACAACACGCTGCTGGACCGCGCACGCGCCGGCGCGGCCTTTGACCGGCTGACGTCGGCCGAGGAAGTGCTGGCCTACCTGCCGCCCGCATGGATTGGCCAGAACATCTTCAGCTACGCCCAATGGCTGGCCTGCGGCTATGTCGTCAACTGCCCCGAGAACGCCAGCACGGTGACGATTGACCTCAAGGAGGTCGGACCGACCTACTACTTCGCCCCGCCCCGGGTGTTTGAAGGCCTGCTGACCACGGTGATGATCCGCATGGAAGACGCCAGCCGCATCAAGCGCGGCATGTTCCATTACTTCATGGATCTGGCCCGGCGCGTGGGGCCCGACCTGATGGACGGCAAACCCGTGGCAGCGCCCCAGCGCCTGATGTATGCACTGGGCAACCTGCTGGTTTATGGCCCGCTGCGCAACAACCTCGGTATGAGCCGCGTGCGGGTGGCCTACACGGCCGGTGAGGCGATTGGCCCGGATCTGTTCACCTTCTACCGCTCCATCGGCATCAACATCAAGCAGCTGTACGGCTCCACCGAGACGGCCGTGTTCGTCTGCCTGCAGCCGGACAACCAGGCGCGCGCCGACACCGTGGGCATTCCCATCGATGGCGTAGAAATCAAGGTGGCTGACAACGGCGAGATCCTCGTGCGCTCGGCCGGGTTGCTCAAGGAGTACTACAAGAACCCGACCGCCACCGCCGAGGTGCTAACGGCCGACGGCTGGTACCACACCAGTGACGCCGGCTTCATCGACGCACAGGGGCACCTGAAGATCATTGATCGCGTGAAAGACGTGGGCCGCCTCAAGGGCGGCGCCAACGACGGCGCGATGTTTGCGCCCAAGTATGTCGAGAACAAGCTCAAGTTTTTCCCGCACATCAAGGAAGTCGTGGCCTACGGCGACGGCCGCGAAAAGGTCTGCGTGATGCTGAACATCGACTTCGACGCGGTGGGCAACTGGGCCGAGCGCCGCAACCTGCCGTACGCCGGCTATACCGATCTGGCACAGAAGCCCGAGGTGTACCAGCTCATCCGCGAATGCGTGGAGAAGGTCAACGCAGACTTGAGTGTGGACGCGCTGCTGGCCGGCTCGCAGATCAGTCGCTTCCTGGTGCTGCACAAGGAACTGGACGCCGACGACGGCGAGCTGACCCGCACCAACAAGGTCCGGCGCGGCTTCATCGGCGAGAAATACCAGCCACTTGTGGATGCGCTGTACAGCGGCAAGACCGAGCAGTACATCGAAACCACGGTGAAGTTCGAAGACGGCCGCACCGGCAGCGTCAGCGCCACGCTGCGGGTGTCTGATGCGACCACCTATGCCCCCGTGAAGGCTGCCGCATGAGTCAGAAAAAAATCGGCGACGTCATTCTGGACGTCAACAACATCAGCCTGCGCTTTGGCGGCGTGAAAGCGCTGTCGGACATCTCGTTCAATGTCCGCGAGCATGAGATCCGCGCCATCATCGGCCCCAACGGCGCCGGCAAGAGCTCCATGCTCAACTGCATCAATGGCGTGTACACGCCGCAGGAAGGCAGCATCACTTTCCGCGGGCAGAAATTCAGCCACATGAATTCGCGGCAGGTGGCAGAGATGGGCGTGGCCCGCACCTTCCAGAACCTGGCGCTGTTCAAGGGCATGAGCGTGATCGACAACATCATGACCGGCCGCAACCTGCGCATCAAGAGCAACATCTTCCTGCAGGCGCTGCGCATCGGCCCGGCGCAGCGCGAGGAAGAGCAGCACCGCGAGTTTGTCGAGCACATCATCGACTTCCTTGAAATCCAGGCCTACCGCAAGACCCCCGTGGGCCAGTTGCCCTACGGCCTGCAAAAGCGTGTGGACCTGGGCCGGGCTCTCGCGATGGAGCCGCAGGTGCTGCTGCTCGACGAACCGATGGCCGGCATGAACGTCGAGGAAAAGCAGGACATGTGCCGCTTCGTGCTCGACATCAACGACGAGTTCGGAACCACCGTGGTGCTGATCGAGCACGACATGGGCGTGGTGATGGACATCTCCGACCGCGTGGTGGTGCTCGACTACGGCCGCAAGATCGGCGACGGCACCCCGGAAGAAGTCCGCAACAACCCGGACGTGATCAAAGCCTATCTCGGCGTCGAACACTAATGAAAGCCTTGGCACACCCCTGTTGCGGACTCGCTGCGCGTAGCCGCCTCTCCCCTTGCAGGGGACGCCGCCAGCAGCCCGGCAAAGCCGGTTCTGCGGCGGCCGCTGGAAACTGGAGTATCTGATCTATGGGATTTTTTTTAGAGACAC
>CALSAU010000407.1:0-3126 GCA_943372985.1 Polaromonas sp. YR568
CCATCGGCATTGATCATGTGGAGCTGGCGATGGTCGCGGCCCGCGTCGGCGGCCGTGAGTTGTTCAATCACCAGTGCGGGCGCAGTACCGCCAGACATCGCATCGAGTGCGGGCGCCGCATACAAGGGGTTGACGAGTGCCTGGGTGGCCAGTGCGCCTGTGCCGCTGCGCGCGTGGGGGCATAGGGCGCCCACGGCAAAAAATCGACTGGCAACTGCCACGCCAAACGCGCCGGAGGAATCCCGCGCGACGATGGACCACGTCATGAAGAAGCTTTCGTCAGCAAATGCGCCTTTGACTTTTTCACAAGTCGGGCGTCTTCTGTGCTCCCCGAAATCAGCGGCCCATTGCAGCGCCGCTTGCTATGACAGTACGGTCAGCAGGAATCATGCCACCAGCGGCATGATTCCGCTTTATTCTTAACACCCTAAGTTTATTCGACTTTGGCACCAGAAGCTTTGACGACACGCGCCATGCGCTCGTAATCGACCGCGAGCAGCTTGCCGAAATCGCCGCTGCTCATCGCCAGTGGCTCGATGCCCTGCTTGTCGAGGCGTTCCAGAATCACCGGGTCTTTCAGCAGTTTGGCCATGGCTGCATTGACGCGGGCGACCTCGGCGGCAGGCGTGCCCACCGGGCCGAGCAGACCGAACCACGAGTCAAACTGGTAACCGGGCAATCCGCTTTCTGCAATCGTCGGCACATCGGGCAGATAGCGGGAGCGCTTGGGCGAGGTCACGCCGATCAGGCGGATACGGCTGTCCTTGGCAAATGCCAGTGCACCGATGCTGGCGGCAATCACGGCCTGGGCCCGGCCGGAAATCACTTCGTTGATGGCTTCGCCGGTGGCCTTCAGCGGTACGTGGACCACGTCAACGCCGGCCAAACCGTTGAAGTAGGCCATCGACAGATGCGTCGCGCTGCCAACGCCCGCAGTGGCGTAGTTCATCTTGCCGGGGTTGGCTTTGGCGTAGCGGATGTATTCGCCCGCCGTCTTGGCTGGCACATCGGGGTGGATCATCAGCACATAGTCGGCGGTGCCGATGTGTGCGATCGGTGCGAAATCCTTCTGTGGGTCGTAGGTGAGCTTGGTGTAGAGCGAGCCGGCAATGTTGTGGCTGGCTGCGGCCATCACCATGGTGCCGCTGTCGGCGGGGGACTTGGCCACAAAACCGGTACCGACCGTGCCACCGGCACCGGGGCGGTTTTCCACAATCACCGTCTGGCCCAAGGCGATTCCGAGTTCGTTGGACATTGCACGTGCAAGGGTGTCCTGCACGCCACCGGCTGCAAAGGGAACGACGATCCGCGTGACTTTGGGGTTGGGGGCTTGGGCCAGTGCGTTGCCTGCGGCCAGTGCGAGGCCAGTGGCCATGAAGTCTCTGCGTTGCATGCGGTCGGGTCTTTCTGTGGTGGTGGAAGGTAGGGGTGCGTTGGAATGTGTCGAAATCAGTTCACGCAGATTTCATCGGCCAGGCGGCGCATGAAGCGTTCGCACCAGGCCAGCTGGTCCAGCGTGACCCATTCGTTGGGCTGGTGCGCCTGCGCGATGTGACCGGGGCCACACACAATCGTCGGCACACCGGCCTGATGGAACAATGCAGCTTCCGTGCCAAACGAGACCTTGCCCGCACCCGAGCTGGCATCTGCACCGGCACAGGTGAAGCACAGCCGGGCAATCTCGCTGTCGGCGTCCGTGGCGAATCCGGGCAGCACCGAGTTCAGCTTGTGCGTGATGCCGGTATCTGGCGCCACCGCCTGCATCGCGGGCAGCAGGCTGTCGGCGAAGGCCTTGGCTTCGTTGAACAGCAGCTCGGGCGAATTCATGTGGTGGTGGCGGATTTCCCAGGTCACATCGCAGTCGCGCGGAATGATGTTCAGCGCGGTACCGCCGGCAATCACGCCGGTGTGAATGGTGGTGTGCGGCACGTCGTAAATTGGATCAAACGGGCCTTCCTTCACCAACCGGCGGTGCATGGACTTGAGGTGCGCCACAAATTCGCAGGCAATCTCGACCGCGTTCACACCCAGTGGCGTGAGGGATGAATGCGCTTCGAAGCCGCGCACCGAGGTCTTGTAGGCGTGCTTGCCCTTGTGTGCAATCACCACCTGCATGCCGGTGGGCTCACCCACAATGCAGCCGGCCGGCTTGTAGCCTTGGGCCACCATGTCGGCAATCAGGCGGCGCACGCCAATGCAGCCGACCTCTTCGTCGTAGCTGAAGGCCAGGTGCACGGGCCGCTTGAGTTTGCGTTTCAACAGCTCCGGAACCATCATCAGTGCGGTGGCGCCGTAGCTCTTCATGTCGGTCACGCCGCGGCCGTAGAGCTTGTCGCCGATGATCTGCGCCACGAAGGGGTCGGTGTCCCAGGGCTGGCCATCGACTGGCACGACATCGGTGTGACCCGACAGCACGAGGCCACCCAATTTGGTTTCACCGTTCTCGGCGGGCAGCGTGGCCCAGAGGTTGGCCTTCTTGCCGCTGTCGTCGTAGGTCAGGTGGGACTCGATGCCGTAGGACGCCAGCAGTTCACGCGTCCATTCGATGATGGGCAGGTTGCTGTCGCGCGAGACCGAGGCGAACGAAACCCATTTCTCAATCAGCGGAAGGGCGGCCAGGTCGGCCGCGATGGCAGATTGCAAAGCGGTGGTGTGAAGTGGTGCGTTCATGGTGTGCCTTGTCAAAAACGGGCTGGCACGCTCGGGTGCCTGCCCACAGCATCGGCACTGGCGCATCCGCAGCACGCTCCGGCCGAAAAAATACTAAGTATGCAAATTGTAGGCCTGCTGTGCAAACAGCGCCGCGCGGCGTGGACGCCGGTTGGCGACGCACACGCGTGAAAAAGCCACCTGGGCAGACTGCGCAGGTGGCTTATTGGGGAGGCGACGCGCTGTGTGCGAAGCGTCTTCAGTGTTGCGCGGGGGGCTTACTTGCCGCCACCACCGCCGCCGCCACCGCCACCACCGCCACCGCCACCGCCACCGCCACCGCCACCACCGCCACCGTTACCACCACCATTGCCGCCTCCGTTGCCGCCGCCATTTCCACCACCGTTGCCACCCGCATTCCCACCTTTGCCGCCAGAGCTGCCTTTGCCGCTGCTGGCGTTGTCACTGGTCCTGGAC
>CALSAU010000408.1:0-3125 GCA_943372985.1 Polaromonas sp. YR568
GCCGACCGGCTGGTGGGCGGCTATGTGCAGCTGTTCCAGGGCACGCCGCTGCTGATGCAGCTGTTTCTGGCGTACTTCGGCATTGCGTTGTTCGGTATCAAGACATCAGCCTGGGTGGCGGCATCGGTGGCGCTCACGCTGTACACCAGCGCCTTTCTGACCGAGATCTGGCGCGGCTGCGTGGCCGCCATTCCCAAAGGCCAGTGGGAGGCCGCACAAAGCCTGGCGCTGAACTTTGGCGAACAGCTGCGCTACGTGGTGCTGCCGCAGGCCACGCGCATTGCCATACCGCCCACTGTGGGCTTTCTGGTGCAGGTCATCAAGGGCACGGCGCTCGCGTCGGTCATCGGCTTCATCGAGCTGACCAAGGCCGGCACCATGATCACCAACGCCACCTTCAAGCCCTTCCTGGTGTACAGCTGTGTGGCCCTGATGTATTTCGCCCTGTGTTTTCCGGTGTCGCTGTATGCGCGCAGGCTTGAAAGGAAACTGAGAAATGGACGCTGACATGACACTCACCCACCCCAAGGCCGCACCGGTTTCAACCCCGAATACGGGAACCGTCAAGACCCTGGTCGAGATCAACCAGCTGCGCAAGAGTTTCGGCAGCAACGAGGTGCTCAAGGGCATAGACCTCGACGTCAAGGCCGGCGAGGTGATTGCCATCATCGGCAAAAGCGGCTCCGGCAAAAGCACGCTGCTGCGCTGCATCAACGGGCTGGAGGTGTTCCAGAGCGGCACCCTGCGCGTGGACGGCAAACACCTGCTGCACGACAACGCGCAGGTGATGCGCGAACTGCGCCAGCGTGTCGGCATGATCTTCCAGAGCTTCAACCTGTTTCCCCACCTGACGGTCGGCAAAAACATCATGCTCGCGCCCACGCTGGTCAAGAAGACCTCCGGCCCGGAGGCCGAGGCCCATGCCCGCACGCTGCTGCAACGCGTCGGCCTGGCGGAAAAATTCGACGCCTGGCCGGACCAGTTGTCCGGCGGCCAGCAGCAGCGCGTGGCGATTGCCCGCGCGCTGGCCATGCAGCCCTCGGTGCTGCTGTGCGACGAGATCACCTCGGCACTGGACCCGGAGCTGGTCGGCGAGGTGCTGCAGGTGGTGGAAAGCCTGGCGGCCGAAGGCATGACCTTGCTGATGGTCACGCACGAGATGAACTTTGCCCGCAAGGTCTGTGACCGGGTGGTTTTCATGCACCAGGGCCGGGTGCATGAAACCGGCGCACCCGAGCAGGTGTTCTCCCACCCCCAGACGCCCGAGCTCAAGCAGTTCCTGGGGATGATCCAGTAACGCGCCGCCGGCCAGGCTCCCGGCTCACTATGTGCGCTAACGCACATAACCGGCGGCCGGCCCTCTGCTACCATTTGCCTCGTACAACTCCTCCTTGCCATCAGCCTGTTCGCGTTTCAGTGCTGACACTTGGCAAACGGTGAGCCTGCCTGCGGTGGCGCGCTGTTTTCGGCGTGCCCACTGGTATGGAAACATTTGCGCGGAGGGTTGCCATGCCGGAAACCGGTTTTTCAGACAGTCTCAACGAGAAACACCCGGGCACCGACGGCGTCAGCGAATTCCGGCGACAGGAAACCCTGCTCAAGACCGGCGCGCTGCAGGACGCCATCTTCAACAGCGCCAATTTCTCCAGCATCGCCACCGATGAAAAAGGCGTCATCCAGATTTTCAACGTGGGCGCGGAACGCATGCTCGGTTATGCCGCCTCCGATGTCGTCAACCAGGTCACACCGGCCGATATCTCGGACCCCAGGGAACTGATTGCACGCGCTGAAGCGCTGAGCCTGGAGCTGGGCACACCGATCACGCCCGGCTTCGAGGCGCTGGTGTTCAAGGCCTCGCGCGGCATCGAGGACATCGACCAGCTCACCTACATCCGCAAGGACGGCAGCCGCTTCCCGGCGGTGGTCTCGGTCACGGCGCTGCGCGACGAGCAGGAGGCCATCATCGGCTACCTGCTGATAGGCACCGACAACACCGCGCGCAAACAGGCCGAGGAAGCCCTGCGCGAGGCCGGCGCGCTGCAGAACGCGATTTTCAACAGCGCCAACTTCTCGAGCATCGCCACCGACGAAAAAGGCGTGATCCAGATTTTCAACGTCGGTGCCGAACGCATGCTCGGTTATGCGGCCACCGACGTGCTCAACAAGATCACGCCGGCCGACATCTCGGACCCGCAGGAAGTGATCGCGCGCGCCGAAAGTCTGAGCCTGGAGCTCGGCACGTCGATCACACCCGGCTTCGAGGCGCTGGTGTTCAAGGCCTCGCGCGGCATCGAGGACATTTACGAGCTGACCTACATCCGCAAGGACGGCAGCCGTTTCCCGGCGATTGTGTCGGTGACGGCGCTGCGCGATGCGCAGGAAGGCATCATCGGCTACCTGCTGATCGGCACCGACAACACCGCGCGCAAGGAAGTCGAGGCGGCCCAGGCCCTGCTGGACCAGCGGCTGCGCGACCAGCAGTTCTACACACGCTCGCTGATTGAATCCAACATCGACGCGCTGATGATGACCGACCCCCAGGGCTTCATCTCCGACGTCAACCAGCAGATGATGACCCTGACCGGGCGAACGCGCGACGAGCTGATAGGCGCGCACTGCAAGAAGTTTTTCACCGACCCGGCACGCGCGGAAGCAGCGATCAAGCGCGTGCTCACCGAAAACAAGGTCAGCAACTACGAGCTGACCGTGCGGGCGCAGAACGGTGAGGAAACCGTGGTGTCCTACAACGCCGCCACTTTCCAGGATCGCGACCGCAAGCTGCAGGGCGTGTTCGCCGCCGCGCGCGACGTGACCGAGCGCAAGCGTTTCGAACGCGCGCTGCAGGAGAAAAACCTCGAACTCGAACATGCCAGCAGCATGAAGTCGGAGTTCCTCGCCACCATGTCGCATGAGCTGCGCACGCCGCTGAACGCCATCATCGGTTTCTCCGAGGCGCTCAAGGACGGGCTGATGGGCCCCCTGAGCGACACCCAGCAGGAATACATCGGCGACATTTTCACCAGCGGCCAGCACCTGCTGTCCCTGATCAACGACATCCTGGACCTGTCCAAGGTCGAGGCCGGCATGATGACGCTGGAGCTCGAAGCGGTGGACCTCGACAGCCT
>CALSAU010000409.1:0-3116 GCA_943372985.1 Polaromonas sp. YR568
CTTCCTGTGTCATGCCCTGCAGCAGGCGCGCGCACACATCGAGCTCGCGCGCCGTGAGTTGCCCGTTGATCCGTTGCAGCCGCTGCGCCAGCGCCTGCACCGAGCCTGAAGCGCCCGCGAGCACGGGCAGCGGCAACTGCGCCAGGGCCAGGTGTTTCTGGGTCAGCGCCAACAGCGTCGGCGCCAGGCCTTCGAGGGCAGCGACCTGGCCATCACTGAAGGCGCGCTGGTGCACATGCCGGTAAAAATTGATGGCAAACACCGTGTCATCGGCCTGCTGGCGCACGATGGACACCCGTTCGGCCACACCGTGCGCTTCATACACGCGTGCCCGGTGCTCCGCCGCCACTTCCTGCGCGCTGATGTGGCACAGCAGCGTGGCGTCCTGCGCCGGGCCGGCCTGCTCGCGCACCAGCGAGCGGTCGCTGAGGTAGGGGCCGGACAGGTAGGCGCGCCAGCACGCGCGCGTGGTGTCGGGAATGCCGTGGCTGGCCGACATGAAGATCGCCGGCTGGCAGTGCGGGCCGGTGCGGTACACCGACCAGGAGCCCGCGGGAAACAGCGGATACAGGCCGCCCAGCAACTCCTTGTCGAAATGCGGCAGGCCCAGCCGCATGATCATGCCGGCCAGCGCCTGACCGGTGTCCGGCCCCGGCGCCGGGTTGAGGGTCCACTTTCTCATTGTTTTTCCTGAGGGCACGCGGGTCGCGCGCGAAGGCTGTCATCTTCGCGGATGACAGCAGCTCCGCCCCTCGGGGATTACGCTAGACGCATGAAATCACCCGCCGCGTCCCAGCTGGTTCCACAGCTCGTCCATTTCGCCGATGTTTCGGTACAGGTCGGCCAGCCGCAGGAGGTCGGCCAGACCCTGCGCGGACTGCGCCGGCTGATCCCGATTCTGGGCGGCGAAGCCCGCGGCCACGGCTGGACCGCGCGTGTGCTGCCGGGCGGCGCCGATTTCCAGCTGCTGGTCAGCGACCGGCTCGCCGAACTCGACGCGCGTTACGTGATGGAGACTGACGGCGGCGACATGATTTACGTGCAGAACCGCGCCGTCCGTTCCGGCCCCGCGGACCTGATGGCCCGGCTGGTGCGCGGCGAGCCGGTCGATCCGGCGCAGATCTACTTTCGCTGCTCGCCCAGCTTTGAAACCGCTTCACCGGCGCTCGGCTGGATCGCCGAACGCATGTTTGCCGGAAGCGGCGCCCGCCACCCGGACCGCGTGGTGATGCAGTTCTACGAAATCGCCTGAACCGGCCAGTTTTCCGACTTTCCATCGCTTTCCAACCAGGAGACACACCATGCGTACACCGCAGCTTTCGAAAACCCGCCGCGTCCTCGCCATCGGCATGCTCGCCGCCGGGCTGCTTCCCTGGGCCGCGGCCCAGGCGCAATCGGCCTACCCGTCCAAACCGGTGCGCATCATCGTCGGTTTTCCGGCCGGCACCGGCCCGGACATCGTGGCGCGCCTGCTGGCGCAAAAACTGTCTGAAAACTGGGGCGGCATGGGCGTGATCGTCGACAACAAACCCGGGGCGGGCGGACTGATCGCCGCGTCCGAGGCTGCGCGCGCCGCACCGGACGGCTACACGCTGATGCTGGGCGAGACCGGCCAGCTCAGCATTGCGCCCAGCAGCTACAACAAGCTGCCCTACGACCCGGCCAAAGACTTCATCCCCGTCAGCCAGGTCGTCAGTGCCGACTTTGCGCTGCTGGTCAACCCGCAAAAAGTGCCGGCCAAAAACGTCAAGGAGTTTGTGGACTGGACCAAACAGCAAAAAGGCCTGTTCATGGCCACCTTCGGCGCCGGCACGCCGGGGCATTTCGGTGCCTTCATGTTCGGCGAAGCCATCGGCATCAAACCGGAACCGGTGCACTACAAAAGCACCGGCGACGCCTTGACCGGCCTGTTCAGCGGCGACGTGCAGGGGGTGTTTGCCAGCGTCGGGCTGGCTGCGCCCAACGTCAAGGCCGGCAAGCTGGCCGCACTCGGCACGACCGGCCCGGTGCGCGCCGGCCTCTTGCCCGACGTGCCCACCATCAAGGAGCAAGGCTTCAGCAACCTCGAGTTCACCTCCTGGTTCGGCATCGTGGCACCGGCCAGAACGCCGGCCGACATCGTGGCCCGCCTCAGCGCTGACATCCAGAAAGCCGTGCGTTCGCCCGAAGGCAAGCAGAAAATGGAAGACGCCGGTTTCCGGGTCACCGGCACCAGCGGTGAAGAGTTCGGCCGCATCATCCGCGCCGACACCGTGACCTGGGGCAAGGCCGTGGCCGCCACCGGCTTCAAGGCCGACTGAGCCCGAGCGGCGAAGGGCTCAGGCCGTTCGCTGCCGCAAGGCCTCGTAGAGGCACACGCCGCTGGCCACCGAGACGTTGAGACTCTCGACCGCGCCGC
This sequence comes from Polaromonas sp. YR568, assembly GCA_943372985.1. Classification (GTDB taxonomy): domain Bacteria; phylum Pseudomonadota; class Gammaproteobacteria; order Burkholderiales; family Burkholderiaceae_C; genus Polaromonas. Next base: position 2,399 of record CALSAU010000409.1, read on the forward strand.
GCATCGGGATGCTGACCAGTTCGTCGCAGGTCTTGCGCGTGAGCTGGCGCATGCCCTCGCCTTCCGCGCCCAGCACCAGCGCGACCGGCCCGGTCAGCTTGACGTCGTAAATCGTCCGCGGCGCATCGTCGCTGGTGCCTATGCACCAGATGTTGCGCTCCTTGAGTTCACCGAGCGTGCGCGCCAGATTGGTCACCATGAAATAAGGCATGGTCTCGGCCGCGCCGCTGGCCACTTTGGCCACCGTGGCGTTGATGCCGGCCGCATGGTCCTTGGGCGCAATCACCGCGTGCGCCCCGGCACCATCGGCGACCCTCAGACAGGCACCGAGGTTGTGCGGATCGGTCACGCCGTCCAGCACCAGCAGCAGCGGCGGCTCAGCGGACGCTGCCTCCAGCTGCTCCAGCAGCTCATCGAGTGACTTGACCTGCGCCAGCGGGTCGACACGCGCGACCACCCCCTGGTGGCCATGGCTGCCGCACATCTTGGCCAGGCGCAGGCCGTCGGATTCGATCAGCCGGATGCCGGCCTCGCGGGCCCGGTCCATGAACTGGCGCATGCGTGCGTCACGGCGCGAGGCGTCGAAAAACACCTCGAAAACGGATTGGGGCGCAGTCTTGATGCGCACACCCACGGCATGAAAGCCGAACAGGACTTTGGGGGAGGAGGACATGGCAGGGATTATCACTTGCTGGCTGCTCCTTACCCCGAACTGACA
>CALSAU010000410.1:0-3109 GCA_943372985.1 Polaromonas sp. YR568
AAAGCCCATCGCCTCGAGCGAGCCCAGGTACAGCTCAAGGATATTGGCCGGCGCGGGCTTGAGTACCACCTGGTACTGGTAGTAGTGCTGCAGCCGGTTGGGGTTCTCGCCATAGCGGCCGTCTTTCGGGCGGCGGCTGGGCTGCACATAGGCGGCCTTCCACGGCTCGGGGCCCAGCGCGCGCAGAAAAGTCGCCGTGTGCGAGGTGCCCGCGCCGACTTCCATGTCATAGGGTTGCAGCAGCGCGCAGCCCTGGTCGGCCCAGTAGGACTGCAGCTTGAGAATGATTTGCTGGAAGGTGAGCATAAGGAGTCAGGGTAAGGCGTAGGCAGGGTCTCTGCGACGCACCAGACGCATCACAGGCGCCTTTCGGCGGGCCAAACCCTTGATTTTACGCGGCAGGAACGGGTTCGGCGCTGGTCCAGTGCCGATCCGGTGCCATGTCAACGCCTGCGGAACACCAGCGCCAGCGCGACCAGTGCCAGGCAAAGCCCCCACAGCGGCCACAAGCCGTAGCGCGACACCCACTGCGCGTACGGCGTGATGCCGGTCCGGCCCACCACCTCGCCCACCAGCGCGCCACGGGTGTGCGGCGGCAGCGAATGGGTGACCTGCCCCCGGTGGTTGATGATGACGGTGGCCCCGGTGTTGGTGGCGCGGATCATGGGGCGGTCAAACTCCAGGGCGCGCATGCGGGAAATGTGCAGGTGCTGGTCAATCGCCACGGTGTTGCCGAACCACGCGATGTTGCTCACGTTAACGAACACCGTCGGCGCCCGCGCCGGGTCGGCGAAGCGCGCACCCAGCTCCTCGCCAAACAGATCTTCGTAGCAGATGTTGGGCGCCAGACGCTGGCCCTGCCATTCAAACGACACCTGTCCGACGGCACCACGGCTGAAGTCACCCAGCGGAATGTTCATCATGTCGATGAACCAGCGAAAGCCGGGCGGCACAAACTCGCCAAACGGCACCAGATGGTGTTTGTCGTAGCGATAGGGCTCGGAACGCGCAGCGCCCGGCGCGGCGGGCTTCAGGCCAATCACCGAGTTGGCGTAGCCCGAGGTGGTGTTGCCCAGCGGCAGACCGATCAACGCCGCCTGCTGGCCACTGGCAAACCGGTCCGTCAGGGCAGTCCAGTACGGGGCGGGCAACTGCTGGGGCAACAGGGGAATCGCCGTCTCAGGCGCCACCACCAGCGGCGTGCGGGCCGCCTGCAGCTGCTCGCCGTACCAGCGCAGCGCGGTCGCAATGCCGGTGCCGCTCTCGAATTTCTGGTCTTGCGGAATATTGCCTTGTAGCAGGGTGACACCCATGGCCGGGGTGGAGCGACCCTGACCCGCCACGCCCACCCCATCGGCTGGCCAGCGGGCCAGCACCACAGAGGCAGCGACGATGGCCGTGGCCATGACCCAGGCGGTGCGCTGCGCGCGAAGCGCCATGGCCAGCCAGGCGGCGGCAAACGCGGCGAGGAAAGTCAAGCCATGCACGCCCACCCACTCCGCCAGCTGGCGAGCCCAGCCGTCCACATGCGCATAGCCGCCTTCGCCCCACGGAAAGCCGGTGAAGATCTGCACACGGGCCAGCTCGGCCATCAGCCACAGCGCAGCAAACACCAGGGCACGCGGCACGCGCAGGCGCGGCGCGAGCAGCGCAAACAGCCCGGCAGCAATGGCGTAATACAGCGCCAGCGCGGCCGCCAGAAGAAACACGGCCAGCAACGTCAGCGGCGCGGCCAGCCCGCCGTAGTTGTGCATCGAGATGTACAGCCACCAGAAGGTGCTGCAGAGCATGGCCGTGCCAAACAATTCGCCCAGCCACGCCGCGCGCTTGAAAGAACGGCAGCCATCGAGCTGGGCGGTGAACATCATCATGGCCAGCAGTTGCAGCCACCAGACGGGCTGCCCTGCCGGCAGGCCAAACGACCAGGGCCACGCCATCGACACCGCGTGGGCACAGCCGGCGAAGACCACCAGAAACCCCTGGAGCCAATGAAACCCGCGCGATGGTGGCGCCGTGTTAGCGTGCTCCAGCAGTGCCGGCAAGGTCGGCAGCGCGGAAATCATGCTGTGGATCGGCTGCCGGGCCATGAACGTGCTCGGGCGACGTCAGCCGGCAGTGCTGGCGGGCGCCGGCAGCGGCGACACCTTGAACCACTTCACCGCACCGCCCTTGGTGTGCAGCACGGTGAACTGCAAACCGGCCAGCCCATGCTGCTCGCCTTTTTTCGGCACATGGCCCATCTCGTGCGCCACCAGACCACCGATGGTTTCAAAGTCGGTCTCGGGCAGGGTCACGCCAAAGGCTTCGTTGACACGCTCGATAGAGGTGTCGCCGCTGACGCGATAGGTGTGGTCGGCCAGGCCAAATATGTCGCCTTCGTCTTCGGCAATGTCGAACTCGTCTTCGATCTCGCCAACGATCTGCTCCAGAACGTCTTCAATGGTGATGAGCCCCGCGACACGGCCAAACTCGTCAATGACGATGGCCAGGTGGTTGCGGTTGCCCCGGAACTCGCGCAGCAGGTCGTTGAGGCCCTTGCTCTCAGGCACAAACACCGCAGGACGCAACAGCGCACGGATGTTGAGCTCGGGCGCGCGCTGCAGCTTGAGCAGGTCCTTGGCCATCAGGATGCCGAGGATGTTTTCCTTGTCGCCCTCGTAGACCGGAAAGCGCGAGTGGGCGGTGTCAATCACCAGATGCAGCAACTCATCAAAAGGTGAGTCGATGTTGATCACATCCATGCGTGGTGCGGCCACCATGACATCGCCAGCGGTCATGTCCGCCATGCGGATCACGCCCTCCAGCATTTCGCGGCTCTGGGCGCCAATGACTTCGTTGTCCTGTGCCTCCACCAGCGTTTCGATCAACTCGTCTTTCGAGTCAGGGCCGGGATGGAGCATTTCAGCGAGCTTCTGCAAAAAGCCGCGTTTGTCTTCTGTTTTGGAAGACCGACTGGGGGGAACGTCGGACACGTGTGGGCGGTCGGGAGTTGTGAAGCCGTCAAGGATAGCTGAAATTGTTGACAGGGCTTGGGGGTGGGGTTTGGGGATGGCTGTGGCTTATGCACCGGGCGGAGGCCGGGGGTTGCCCGGCGGCAACTTACTTTTCT
>CALSAU010000411.1:0-3099 GCA_943372985.1 Polaromonas sp. YR568
CAATCTTCGCGCCGATGCATTGCTCTACTTCGCCAACCTGTCCCGGCGTCGGCTTCAGCGGGCCACCGTCGACCTGGAGCAACTTGCCAATAGCCAATTGTCTGACCTGAAACGCCAGCATCCCCAGCGTCAGCTTCTCACGCTGGTGCAGCCTCAGTTATTGACCTGGGCAGACCCTGAACTGGTGACTGAGGCCATTCACGAACTGATCCTGAATGCATGGAATTTCACTGCCAACCGCAATCAAAGTCTCATCGAAGTCGGCAGTGAAATCGGCGAGAACGGCGAAACCATTTTCTTTGTTCGGGACAACGGGGCCGGCTTCGACATGGCGTATGTGAACACCTTGTTTGAACCCTTTCAGCGCATCGAAACCGTGCCTGGCTCAGCCGGACAGGGCATCGGCCTTGCGAAGGTCAAACGCATCGTTGCCAAACACGGCGGCAAGCTATGGGCCGAGAGTGAGATCGACCAAGGCGCGGTATTCCGCTTCACATTAGCGGGTACGTAAGCACGGTCTAAGGCCACGGCCCAGCGTATCTGCCGGAGTCACCCGAAACGCAGATCACCGACACCACGGCACCGTGACATCGGCAAGGCACACGCGGAACATCCCGGTGCCCGCAAAGGCAACCGGGATGGTGACTGGTGGATGGTATTAGCCCCTGAGGTAGCGCCTGAAGTGATTCACATCACACGCAGGCAGCGCATTTACTTCATGCCAAATTTGAGCTTGGCATCGTTCTGGCAGCCGTCTTTGGCGGCGCCTGTCATGGCGTCGCAGCGTTCGTTGGCGGCCTTGTAGTCCGCCTCGCGCTTTTCGGCGCTGGCGTCTTTCTTGACGTCGGTCATCTTCTCGGCCTTGTCCTTGCTGGTGTCTGCGGCCACCTTCATGACCTTGGCGTCTTCCTTGGCCTTGACGTGCACGGCCTTGGCATCCTTCACGCACACGTCCTTGGCATTGCCGGCAAGGTCATCGCACTTCTCCTTGGCGGCGTCGTAGGCGGCGTCGGCTTTGGCGAGTGCGACTTTCTCGGTATTTTTCGCACTGGGTTTGTACTGCGCTTCCAGTTCGGCCTTAGCTACTTTTTCGGCGCCCTTGGCTTCCGAGATGCAGATGTCCTTGGCGTTGGCTTTCATGGCGCCGCATTGGTCGCGGCTGGCCTTGTAGTCTGCAGAGATACGGGTTTTACCTGCGCTGTATTCGTCTTTGGTCAGCGCCATGGCATGGCCTGCCATGGTGCAGGACATCATTGCGGTCAACAGCATCAATCGTGTTTTCATGGGTTTCTCCTTGGGATGAGCAGGAACGCGGCACTGCGCGTTCCTGTGAGGGGCTGGAGGGATCAGCCTGGTGGCTGGAGAGCGCTCAGTAACGCTCGAAGAAGCTGGTCGGATTGCGATCTTTCCACTGAGTGACCTGTGTTTCGGCCTCTTCGTGGGTGATGCCAAAGCGCTCTTGCAGACGTCCGAGCAGCTGGTCGCGCTTGCCGTCGATCACATCCAAATCGTCGTCGGTGAGCTTGCCCCATTGCTCCTTGACTTTGCCTTTGAACTGCAGCCAATTGCCTTCGATACGGTCCTGATTCATGAGTGACTCCTTGAACAGTTGAAAAAACCAGCACTGCAGTGAGCAGCAGAATTGCTGTCACGACTTTGTGCTGCGGTGAATTCACTGTAGGTTCACGTTTTTGACCCAGGCGTAGGTACCGGGGTCCGATGGGCGTAGGTACTCACTGACATACGCCTCATCCATTGCCCACCGCGATCGGCAGACAAAACGCAGCTCACCCATACAGGTGAGAGACGGAATTACCCAAAGGTCGCACTGAGGCGAAAGCCTGTCTAGCGCTCGCGCAGACTCTCGATCTCGTCGCGCAGCGCCTGGGCCCAGGACCGGCGCGATTGCCCTTCGGGCGGCTGGGGCTCACCGAAGCGCACCACGGTCTTGAGCTGGCGTGCCTGCAGGGTTCGCCAAATGGAGCCGACCAGCGTTTCGTCATCCACATAGCTGGGGGCGAAGCTGGTTTGTCCGGTCGAGGCGTCGATGAACTTGAGCGCCACAGGCTGAATCGGCACCGAGGCCTCAATCGCCGCCTGGATCAGATTGGCATGAAAGGGCTTCAGGCTGATGCCGTCGCCCGTTGTTCCTTCCGGAAACACGGCGAGGATGTCACCGGCACGCAAGCGATCAGCCATCTGCCCGACCACCCGGTGCGCATCGCGCCGGGATTCGCGTTCGATGTAGAGCGTGCCCGCACCGTCGGCGAGCGTACCGACAAAAGGCCATTGCTTGACGTCTGACTTCGATACAAACCGGCAGTGGCGCGCCGCGTGGATGACGAGGATGTCCAGCCACGAAATGTGATTGGCCACCAGCAGCACTGGCCCGCCTGCTGGGGGGGTGCCGATGACTTCCAGTTCGATGTCCACGATGCGCAGCATCTGCGCAGCCCACACATTCACCCGGGCTTCCCGCTCGGCCTGCTCCAGCCTGGGGAAATGCAGCTTGATGGTGAGAAAGCCGCGCACCGCATGCACACTCGCGCGCAGCAATTTCCAGACAACGGCTGCCGACCTCATGGCGTCACCAGCTTCGCAGTTGGATCACAGCGCCGCGTCGTACGCGACCTGGCCGCCCACGACGGTCCAGCGCACACGGGCAGACAGCTGGTGACCGGAAAACGGCGTGTGCCGGCCCTGGCTGCGTAATGCTTCAGGCACCACCGTCCAGTCACCCGACGGGTCGAACACACACAGGTCTGCCACCCCGCCACGCACCAGACGCCCGGCGCTGGCCTGCAGCGTGCCGAGTGAAGCGCCCAGCACGCGTGCCGGCTCGCAGGTCAGCACCGCAAGCGAACGGGCCAGCCCAGCGCCACTGTCTGCGCCCCACTTGCAGGCCAGACCGAGCAGCAGTTCGAGCCCGGTGGCACCGGGCTCGGCCTCGGCAAACGGCAGGGTTTTGGCGTCTTCATCCACGGGCGTGTGGTCTGACACCAGCGCGTCCACCGTGCCGTCGGCCAGCGCCGCGCGAATGGCGTCCCGGTCGCGCTGTTGGCGCAGAGGTGGGTCCAGCCGCATGCGGCTGTCGAAGTA
>CALSAU010000412.1:0-3097 GCA_943372985.1 Polaromonas sp. YR568
GCGCCCACCGTCGCTCCACCAGTGGCCAAACCCGCCGTGCGTAAAAAGCCACCGGCCAGGGCTTCTGAAGCGCCCCCGCCCGCCGCCGAGACGCTGGCGCCCAGCGTTGCAGAAGTGGCACCCCCGACAGTGCCTGAAGGCACAGAAACTGCGGCGCAGTCCGCTGCCGCGCCCGTTGCGCAGACGCCCGAGCCTCCAACCAGTACAGCCAGTGCACCTGCGGCGCCCACCGGCTCGGTGCACACGCCTGTCACCGCGATGAGCCTGCCGCCCAGCACGCAACTGGCCTACACCATGACGGGCAATGCCAAGGGCCTGACCTACCACGCCAACGCCACGCTGGCCTGGAACACCTCCGGCGACCAGTACGACGCCCGCATGACGGTGAGCGCGCTGTTTCTGGGTTCGCGCAGCATGGCCAGCACCGGACAGGTGGGGGCAGACGGTCTGGCGCCGACGCGCTTTTCAGACAAGTCGCGCACTGAAGTTGCGGCGCACTTCGAGCCTGAGAAGGGGCAGATCACCTTCAGCGCCAACACACCGAGCATGCCGTGGACCCAAGGCGCACAGGACCGCGTGAGCGTGTTTATGCAGTTGGGCGGCATGCTGGCCGGCGACCCGGCCGCCTTCCCCCAGGGCAGCACGATTTCGGTTTACACCGTGGGGCCGCGCGACGCTGAAACCTGGAAGTTTGCCGTCGAGGCAACTGAAACCCTGCAGCTGCCGTATGGCGAGCTGTCCACACTCAAGCTCAGCCGTCAGCCACGGCGCGAGTTCGACCAGAAGGTGGAGATCTGGTATGCCCCGTCGCTGGGCTATCTGCCGGTGCGCAACCGGATCACCCAGGCCAATGGCGATTTCATCGACCAGCAGCTGAGAAGCGTGACGGCGCCCTGAATTGCGCCCAAAGACCTTAAGAAAACTGAGGAAATGCTGCGCATCGCCGGGCAGCGTGACATTCGCCTCGTTTTGACCGGGCCAGTGCCTTTACATTCTGCTTACGCTCCACCCGGTCCTCTTGAAAGCGGGCACCCACGTTGCTATCTGATGGACAGTCATTCAACGGACAACACCATGCACATGCTTTACGACTCGGACTCCTTTGTGGTTGTACAAATCCACGCCAACGCGACTGAAGAGTCCGCGCCGGTTCCGGCTGCGCCGCAGCTGGCGCTTTACGGCTTCGAGATTGTCGACAAGCGCTCTGGCAAAGAGGTCTACCTCGATGGCTCCTGGGCAGAGATGTTCCAGCAGCGCCTGAGCGCGTGGGCGCAGAACACGCCGACCCAGCAGGAGATCGAGGACACGCTGGAGGGCTACAGCGGGCTGGCAAACACTCCGGTTTCCTTGCATTAAGAGCCCAACGTAAGAGCCCAACGACATGGCTCCCAAGGCCGCTCACTTGGCGAGGTCGGCCGTATTCCCATACAACCACCGGTAAGCCGGCTCCACCAGCAGCAACACAGCCGCCAACCGCGTGACATGAAACGCGGTCACCACCGGCACACCCAGCTGCAGCACCTTGGCGGTGATCGCCATCTCGGCGATGCCCCCGGGCGAGGTGCCCAGCAGCAGCGTGGCCCAGTGCAGATCGGCGAAACGCCCGACGGCCCACGCGAAACCGGCGCACAACACGATCATGCCCGCCGTGGCAACCGCGACCGACGCCAGCCAGCGCGGCGCCATGTGGGCGAAGCCCGGCGTGAAGCGCACGCCCAGGCTGATGCCGATCACCAGCTGGGCCGCATCGCTCAGCCACTGCGGAATCGCCGAGAGCGTGACGCCCGACGCAGTGAGCGCCAGCGCCACCACCAGTGCGCCGATAAACCACGGGTTGGTGCGTTTCAGAGCCACCATCAGCGCGCCACCCAGACCAGTCAGCAATGCCAGCAGCGCCAGCCCCTGCCACTCCACCACGCGGGCGCCGGGCAGCGTGGCGTCCAGCCCGCTGAGCCCGGCCCACTGAAAACCGAAGGGAATGATCAGCGTCACCAGCAGCACGCGCAGGCTGTGCGCCGACGCCACCAGATCGGGCTGCGCGCCGTGGCGCTCACCCATCAGCGTCATTTCCGAGGCGGCGCCAATCGGCGAAGCAAAGTAAGTGGTCACCCGCGACAAACCCTTGACGTGCATGGGCCCGGGGCCATGGTGCACACGGTACAGCCACGCACCGAACAGCAGCCCCAACAGCAACGCCCAGACGATATTCAGCACCACAGCCCACCACAGACCGGCGACCAGCGCGACCACCTGGGGCGTGAAATAAAGGCCCAGGGCGCAGCCAATCGTCCACTGCCCGATGTTGCGCAATGGCGTCCAGCTGGCCGTCGGGCCGCCCCACATCGACACCACAGCCGTGGCCAGCAGCGGGCCAATCATCCATGGCAAGGGCGTGCGCAGCGCCACGCACAGCAGCGCGGCAGCCCAGGCCAGCAGCAGGGTGAACACGACCCGCGCAGCAGCCTGTGCGAACCAGCGGGGAGACCATCGTGAAAGAAGAGGTGAACGCACGGGGCGGTATTGCTAAACAGCAGCTGGGTAGCGGCCGTGTGACGGCCGGACCAGCCAGATCAATCGAACAGATGGCGTTTGCTCCGTGAAACCGGGAACAGGACGCGGACACCTCCAAAGCTTTAGTATCCACCCATGCACCCGCCATTGCACTCAACCCCGGCGGGCCGCCGTGCGGCCCGGGTTCCCATCGCAGCTGTCTGTGCGCTAGCTATCGCGTTATCGGTCGTGGGGTGCGCAGGCCGGCCCGAAGCACCCATCATCGAGCCACCGCTGGGCAGCACGGCCGGCCAGACCGCCGAACGGCTGAACGCAGTGTTGCCGGCCGACGTGATCTTGCTGGGCGAGCAGCACGATGTGCCGGCTCACCACGAGATCAAGCAGCAGGTGGTGGCCTTGCTGGCAGCGCGCGGGGTACTGGCCGCAGTGGCACTGGAAATGGCGGACTCCGGTGTGAGCACAGCCAGCCTCAAGCCCAGTGCCACCGAGCAGCAGGTTCGCAACGCGCTGAAGTGGTCTGACAAAGCCTGGCCCTGGGCCGACTACGGCCCTGCCATCATGACCGCCGTGCGCGCCGAGGTACCAG
>CALSAU010000413.1:0-3092 GCA_943372985.1 Polaromonas sp. YR568
GACAGCGTGTTGAACAGCCACACCAGCACGGCGCCGGCAAACACCCAGTTGGAATAAACCATGGCCGCTTCCAGCGCAGCGCCGCTGCCGCCCATGCGCGTGTAGAGCCAGCGTCCGCCGCCCAGCACCGCGGCAGTGAACACCAGCGCAAACACCGCGGCAATCACCAGCGCATGCAGGACCAGCGCATCGGCATCACCCTTACGGCGCGCACCGAGTGCCCGCGCAATCGCCGACGCAATGCCGCCGCCCATGGCGCCGGCCGATGTCATCTGCATCAGCATCACGACCGGGAACACCAGCGCCATGCCGGCCAGCGCGTCGGTGCCCAGCTTGCCGACAAAATAGGTTTCGATCAGCCCGACACCGGCTTGCGCCAGCATCACCAGCACGTTCGGCGCGGCCAGGCGCAGCAGCGTGGTCGCAATCGGCGCTTCCAGCAGCAGCCGCGTACGCGGGTCGAGTTCAGCCCCCACGGTCACTTCTCATCCCCTTGCAAGAACCGGGACGCGCTGCCTCGGTGCTGCTCACGTCGCCGCCTTCGCCTGACGCGGCAGGAGAGCCTCGCGGATCGTCAGGTTCACCAGTGCCGCGCCCACGGCCAGCACGATGTCGATGTACCAGACCCAGTCGTACGCGCCAGTGGCTTCAAACACCTTGCCGCCCAGCCAGGCGCCCAGAAAGCCGCCGAGCTGGTGCGTGAGCATGACGATGCCAAACAGCGTGGCCATGTTGGCGGGCCCAAAGAACTTGGCCACCAGCCCCGCTGTGGGCGGCACGGTGGACAGGAACGTGAGGCCCATAACGGCGGCAAACACCAGCATCACCGGCCCCGTCTTGGGCGCCAGCAAAAAGATGATGACGGCGATGGCCCGCGTGGCATACACCAGCGACAGCAGTGACTTCATGCGCCAGCGGCCCACGGCCCAGCCCATGGCCACGCTGCCAATGATGTTGAACAGGCCAATCATGGCCAGCGACCAGCCCGCCCATTGCGTGGGCAGCCCGCACGCAGCGATCACCCCCGGCAGGTGCGTGGCCAGGAAGGCCACATGAAAGCCGCAGACAAAAAAGCCCAGGCCCAGCAGCACATAGCTGCGGTTGCGCAACGCGGTGCCAATGGCTTCGCGCGTGCCCACCACCTTTTGCCCGGCGGGCGCGGCCTGCAGTGAATTGCCCTTGAGCAGGAACGCCGCCGGCAGCGCGAGCAACACCAGCAGGCCCATGACCTGCATGGCGTTGGCCCAGCCGATACCCACCATCAGCGCAGCGGCAACCGGCGCCATGACGAACTGCCCGAACGAGCCGCCCGCGTTGACGATGCCCGTGGCCAGGCCGCGCCGCTCGGGTGGAATGAGCCGCGTGGTGGCGGCCATCAGCACCGCCGGCCCCGCCATGCCCGCACCGCCCGCCGACAGCACACCAATGGCCAGGATCAGGCCCCAGGTCGTCGTCATGTACGGCGTGATGAAGGTGCCCAAGGCCACCAGCAGTGCCCCCCCAAACAGCACGCGGCCCGCGCCCACCTTGTCGGCCATGGCGCCGGCAAACGGCTGGGTCAGACCCCACCAGAGCTGGCCGAACGCAAACGCCAGGCTGATGCTGGCCAGGCCCAGGCCGGTGGATGTGTTGAGCGGGCTCAGGAACAGCCCCATGGTCTGGCGCGTGCCCATGGTCAGGGCAAAGGTGCCGGCCGCAGCCAGCAAAACGAGCCACAGGGCTGTCCGAGCGGTTTTGTGTTGGGTGTCATTCGTCATGGGGTTCTCCGTCGGGCACGGGCGCCAGCCGTGCCATGCAATCGTCGATCAGGGCATGCAGCGCCAGCACGTTGGCCACGCCCAGGGTGGTGTTGATGGCCTCTTGTGCCACACGCCAGCGGCGCTGCGCCTCCTGACGCTTTTCGCGGCCGGCGTCAGTGATATTCACGATGCGGCTGCGCCCGTCGGCACCCGGGCCCAGCGTCAGCCACCCCGCAGCAACCAGCGGTTTGAGGTTGCGTGTGAGGGTGGATGCGTCCAGCTTCAGTACCTGGGCCAGCTCGCCCGGCTTGAGCGGCCCCAGCTTGACCAGGCACGACAGGAGCGAGTACTGCGTGGTTTTCAGCCCGGTCTTGCCGACCTCGGCGTCATAGTGCTGCGCCACGCGGCGCATGAGCTGGCGCAGCTTGAGGTTGGTGCAGCCCTGCGGCTTGACAGCGGTGTCCATGTTGATTATTGTAGCTGCAACTGTTGCATATGCAAGTTTAATTTACCAGACAGATGGAGAACCCCTTGTCACACAACAACGCCCTGGAAACCTGGCTGGCTGAAGAACGCGAAGTGCTGGCCCGCATGCACGGGGGCGCCGGCGCCGGCGTGTCCCGGCCCGACCAGGTGGCCGGCAAGACCGGCATGGAAATGATGCAGGCCATGCTGCGCGGCGAGCTGCCCTACCCGCCGATTGCCAAAACACTGGACTTCACACTGGTGCAGGTCGGCGAAGGCACAGCCATCTTTCAGGGAACGCCCGGCCCGGCGCACCTGAACCCCATGGGCACCATCCACGGGGGCTGGTACGCCACCCTGCTCGATTCAGCCCTGGGCTGCGCGGTTCACACGTTGATGCCCGTGGGCCGCGGCTACACCACGGCCGAGCTGGGCGTGAACCTGGTGAAGGCCATCAACCTGCACAAGGCGCCGCGGGTGCGCGCCGAAGGCAAGGTCATCCATTGCGGGCGCCAGCTGGCCACGGCCGAAGCCCGCCTGTACGGCCCCGACGGCACGCTGTACGCCCATGCCACCACCACCTGCCTGGTGTTTGAGATGAAGCCTGCAGCCTGAAGCAGCGCGGCCGATAATGCGGCCATGCGACTCCTACACACCATGCTGCGCGTTGGCGACCTGCAACGCTCCATCGACTTCTATACCAATGTGCTCGGCATGACGCTGCAGCGCCGCTCCGAAAACCCCGAGTACAAATACTCGCTGGCGTTCGTGGGCTATGGCGGCAACCCCGAGCATGCCGAGATCGAGCTCACCTACAACTGGGGCGTGGACAAGTACGAGCTGGGTACCGCCTACGGCCACATCGCGCTGGGCGTGCCCGACGTGTAC
>CALSAU010000414.1:0-3085 GCA_943372985.1 Polaromonas sp. YR568
GGGTCCTGGTTGAAGATGTTGATGGTCGGCGGGATCTTCTGGTGATGCAGCGCCAGCACGGTGAACACCGATTCGATGCCGCCGGCGCCGCCGAGCAGGTGCCCGGTCATGGACTTGGTCGAGCTGACCACCAGCTTCTTCGCATGCTCGCCGAAGGCCGCCTTGATGGCATTGGTTTCGTTGAGGTCCCCCAGCGGCGTGGACGTGCCATGCGCATTGAGGTAGCCGACCGCGTCGGCGTTGATGCCCGCATTTTTCAGGGCCATGACCATGGACCGCCGCGGGCCGTCCACATCCGGCGCCGTCATGTGGTACGCGTCGGCACTCATGCCGAAGCCGGTGAGCTCCGCATAAATTTTCGCGCCGCGCGCCTTGGCATGTTCATACTCTTCAAGCACCAGCACACCGCTGCCTTCGCCCAGCACAAAGCCGTCGCGGTCCCTGTCCCAGGGACGGGAAGCGGTTTTCGGATCATCGTTGCGGGTCGACAGCGCGCGCGCCGCGGCGAAGCCGCCCATGCCCAGCGGCGAGACCGTCGCTTCGGAGCCGCCGGCCACCATCACGTCGCAATCGCCGTATTCGATCATGCGTGCCGACAGGCCGATGGCATGCAGGCCCGTGGTACACGCCGTCACGACACCGATGTTGGGCCCCTTGAAGCCGAACTTGATGGACACATGGCCGGAGATCATGTTGATGATGGATGCCGGCACAAAAAACGGCGAGATGCGGCGCGGACCCCGATTGACCAGCTCGGTGTGGGTCTGCTCGATCATCGGCAGGCCGCCTATGCCCGAGCCGATGTTGCAGCCGATGCGTGTCGCTTCCTCGTCGCCCAGGGCATCGCCAGTGGCCAGGCCGCTGTCGGCCACCGCCTGGAAAGCCGCCGCGAGCCCCAGATGGATGAAGCGGTCCATGTGGCGCGCCTCTTTTTCGGGGATGTAATCCGCAATATTGAAGCCCTTGACCTCACCTGCAAACTTGCAGGCGAAATTGCTGGCGTCAAACTGTGTGATCAGGTCGATACCCGGCCGGCCTGCCAGCAGGTTGGCCCAGGAATCGGCCACGGTGTTGCCCACCGGGCTGACACACCCCAGACCTGTCACAACAACGCGACGACGGCTCATGCGCAAATCCTGAAGAAATTCCCGGAAAGCCAGACGCGGCTTTCCAGGCGGGATGAAAAAAGACCGGGGTCTTTAGGCTTTTTGATGGGTGTTCGCGTAGTCGATCGCGTTCTGGACAGTCGTGATTTTCTCGGCGTCTTCGTCGGGGATCTCGATGCCAAATTCATCTTCCAGAGCCATCACCAGTTCGACGGTGTCAAGCGAGTCGGCGCCCAGATCGGCCACAAAGGCTTTTTCGTTGGTGACCTGGCCCTCTTCCACGCCAAGTTGCTCGGCAATGATTTTCTTAACACGTGATTCGATATCGCTCATAAGTCCCTCTGAGGGTTGTAAATTAATCCGTGATTTTAACGTTGTTGGGGGTGATTCCCCAACCCGCCAGCCGGACGGATAAAACCCGGCTTGTACTCCGTCGGTTGCTGCGGCCCCGCGTCACCCATTATTCATGATTCGGGTGACACCCGGTGCTGCCGGCAACTGCCGGACGAGTTCACATATACATACCGCCATTGACATGGAGTTCCTGCCCGGTGATGTAGCCGGCCTGCGGGCTGGCGACAAAAGCCACCGCATGCGCAACGTCCTGCGGCTTGCCCAGGTGGCCCAGCGGAATCTGCCCCAGCAAGGCTTTTTGCTGCTCCTCCGGCAAGCCGGCGGTCATGTCGGTTTCAATAAATCCGGGCGCCACGCAGTTGACGGTGATGTTGCGGCTGCCGAGTTCGCGCGCCAGCGCGCGTGTCATTCCGGCCACGCCGGCCTTGGCGGCCGCGTAATTGGCCTGGCCGGCATTGCCGGACGCGCCGACCACCGAGGTGATGCTGATGATGCGGCCGTAGCGCTGCTTCATCATGGTGCGCATCACGGCGCGGCTCATGCGGAACACGGCCTTGAGGTTGGTGTCCAGCACCGCATCCCAGTCATCATCCTTCAGGCGCATGGCCAGCATGTCGCGCGTGATGCCGGCATTGTTGACCAGCACCTGCAGGCCGCCGTGCTCTTTCACGATGGCGTCGATCAGCGCCTCGGCGGCGGTCGCGTCGTTCACATTGAGGTTTTTGCCGGCGCAAGCGGGAAAGGCCGCCAGCGCATGGCTGATCTTCGCCGCACCCTCATCGGTGGTGGCCGTGCCGATGACCTTCAGGCCCCGATGCGCGAGTTCCAGCGCAATCGCGGCGCCAATGCCGCGCGAGGCGCCGGTGACCAGTGCGACCTGTCCTTCGAATTTCATTTCAGACATAACTCCCCCCACGTTGGCGGCTGCGCCGCTGCTCTGCCCCCCGGGGGGCGCTCACGGCTTGGGACGGCCCGGCGCCGTTCATGCCAGTGCCTCCCGGGCCTGTTTCAGGCTGTCCGGATCGAACAGCGCCATGCCCGTCATGTCCGCATCGATACGTTTGACCATGCCGGCCAGCACCTTGCCGGGCCCGCATTCGATCACGGTGCTGATGCCGCGTGCCTTGATGGCCAACACACATTCGACCCAGCGCACCGGACCGAAGGCCTGCGCGTACAGCGCTGCACGGATGCGCTCCGGATCGGTTTCGACCGCGACCTCGATGTTGTTGACGACCGGGATCAGCGGCGCGGCAAACACCGTCGCCGCGAGTTTTTCCTTGAGTTTGTCGGCCGCGGGTTTCATCAGGCTGGAGTGAAACGGCGCCGACACCGGCAGTGGCAAGGCGCGTTTTGCGCCCTTGGCCTTGAGCACTTCACAAGCCTTGTCCACCGCCGCCTTGCTGCCGGCGATCACGGTCTGCAGGGGGTCATTGAAATTGACGGCCTCCACCACTTCGGCGGTGCCGGGTCCGAAGCTGCGCACCGCTTCAGCGCAACCTTCGATGACCCGCGACGCTTCCATGCCGAGGATGGCGGCCATCGCGCCCACCCCGACCGGCACGGCATCCTGCATGGCCTGCGCGCGAAAACGCACCAGCGGCGTGGCCTGCGCCAGGCTCAAC
>CALSAU010000415.1:0-3078 GCA_943372985.1 Polaromonas sp. YR568
GATGGACTCACTGCCCTCGCGCACCTGGGACACCACCCGAGCCAGCGATTGCGTCATCAGCTCCAGTTCATGCAGCAGACGGGCGGGTTCGTCGCTGCCCACGCTGCGGATGCTGACAGTCAGGTCGCCCTTGGCCACGGTCTCGGCCACCATGACGGCCTGGGCAATCGGCACGGTGATGCTGGTGGTGATCAGGCGCGCGGCCAGCGCGCCCAGCAGCACGATCACGACGGCAGCGCCAATCATGATGTTGCGGGTCACCACATAGCTGGCGGCTGCGGCCTTGGCAGACGCGGCTGTGTCCTGGTCCTGGTACTCCAGCATGTCGTCAATCAGCTTTTGCCATTGCACCTGCGGAGGCCATGCCTTTTCATTCAGCACCTTCAAGGCGTCGGCCATCTTGCCGGTCTTCACGACGTTGATCAGCTCGTTCATGGCCGGGCGTGCGACGTCTT
Source organism: Polaromonas sp. YR568 (assembly GCA_943372985.1). Lineage (GTDB taxonomy): Bacteria > Pseudomonadota > Gammaproteobacteria > Burkholderiales > Burkholderiaceae_C > Polaromonas. The sequence continues at coordinate 456 of CALSAU010000415.1, forward strand.
TCTGCTTCTGGATGGCCGCCAGCATTTCGCGCTCTTTGGCGCTGGCGCTGTTGCCCACGGCCTTTGCCAGCGCGGCTTCTGCCACGTCGTATTCCTTGCGTTCCTGGGTCAGCTTGTTCAGCGCCGCATCGCGCTCGGCCTGCGTGACGGCCAGCACCAGTTCCTTGCCCGCCGATGAGGTCCGGTTGATGGACAGCAGCATCACGTTGGACTGGCGCACCTTGTCGTTGTTGACATTGACGATGTGGTCCATATAACCTTGGACTTGGGACAGGCGGTTCAGGCTGAGCACGCTCAAGGCCACCATCATCACCAGCAGCAAGCCAAAGCCCGCTGCGAGGCGTGTGCCGATCCTGAAATTGCGGATGAAGTTCATGGTTGTTTATCTCGCGGGTTGGGGTAAATCAGAGAGGTATTTCGGCGGCGTAGCGCTTTTCTTGACGCCGCCGCAGGCGGCTTCAATGGCGGGCACCGCGCACCAGCGCGCCGATGTCCAGGATCAGCGCGACGCGGCCGTCGCCCATGATGGTGGCGCCCGATACGTTGGGCACGCGGCGGTAATTGGCCTCCAGGTTCTTGACCACGACCTGCTGCTGGCCGACCAGGCGGTCCACCTGCAGCGCGACCTGGCGGCCCTCGGACTCCACAATCACCAGCATCAGCTGGTCGGGCTGGTCGTTCAGGCGCTGCACGCTGAAGGTCTTGTCCAGCGCCACGATGGGCAGGTAGTCTTCACGAACTTTCACCACGCGCCCGCCTCCGGCCAGCGTCTTGATGCTGGCCGCGGGCGCCTGGAACGACTCCATCACGCCGGCCAGGGGCAGCACATACAGCTCCTCTTCAACAGACACCGACATGCCGTCCAGAATGGCCAGCGTCAGTGGCAGGCGCACGCTCACACAGGTGCCCAGGCCGGGGGCTGAATCCAGCTCCACCGTGCCGCCCAGCGCCAGAATGTTGCGCTTGACCACGTCCATGCCCACGCCGCGCCCGGACACCTCGGTCACGATCTCGGCGGTGGAAAAGCCTGGCGCAAAGATCAGCTGCCAGACCTCGGCGTCGGTGATGTTGTCGGGCAGCACCATGCCGTTGCCGCGCGCCTTGTCCAGGATGCGGTCACGGTTCAGGCCGCGGCCATCGTCACGCACCTGGATCAGGATGCAGCCGCCTGCGTGCTGGGCGCTCAGGGTCAGCGTGCCGTGGGCCGTCTTGCCGGCGGCCAGCCGCTCGGCGGGCAATTCAATGCCGTGGTCCACCGAATTGCGCACCAGGTGCGTCAGCGGGTCGGTGATCTTTTCGATCATGCTTTTGTCCAGCTCCGTGGCCTCACCCACGGTGTGGAACTCCACCTGCTTTTCCAGCCGCTGGGCCAGGTCGCGCAGCATGCGCGGAAAGCGGTTGAACACATCAGCCATGGGAATCATGCGGATGGACATCACCGAGTCCTGCAGGTCGCGCGTGGTGCGTTCCAGGTCAGCCAGGCCCGACACCAGCTGCTGGTGGGCGTGGCTGTCCAGGCCGCTGGCGCGCTGGGCCAGCATGGCCTGGGTGATGACCAGCTCGCCCATGAGGTTGATGAGCTGGTCCACCTTGTCCACGGCCACGCGGATGGTGGTGTCAGCACCGGTGGCGGCGCGCTTGGGCGGCTTGGCAGCCGCTGTGGCCGGTGCGGCGGTTTGTACAGGGGCGGGTGCAGCGGACGCGGCGGCAATGGCCGCAGCGGCGGCCGCCACCACGGGCGTTTCGTCATACAGGCCGTAGCCCGGGTTGTCCGCGGGCCATGGCGCAATGCGGATGTGTTCGCGCGGCACATGAAAGCCGCACAGGTCCAGCAGGTCGCCATCGGGCGTTTGTGTGCGCAGGCGAAAACGCACGCAGCCTTCGACCTGCCCGGGCAGTGCTTCAGCACGCACCAGATCGCCCGCGCCAGTGACTTCTGAAAACAGCGTCAGCAAATCGTCCGCCACCGACGGGTGGCCCAGCGGGCCGGCCAGGATCTCCAGATCGCGCAGGCCGCTGTCCTGGAGAGCCGGCGCCACCACGGGCGCAGCAGCGGGTGCGGCAACGGCCGGTGCAGCGGCAGGCGAAGCCACTGGCGCCACAAGCGGCGCACCATTCACAAACCCGCCCAGCTGCGCGGCAATGCCGCTCACATCCACCGGGGTGGCGTCGCCATCCTGGCGGCGCTGCAGCATGGCCTGCAGGGCATCTCCGGCCTGCAGCAGGGTGTCCACCATTGCCGCCGACGGGTTCATCTCGTGGCGGCGCAACTTGTCCAGCAGCGTCTCCATGGTGTGGGTCAGCGCGGCCAGGTCTTCAAAGCCAAAGGTGGCGGCACCGCCCTTGATCGAATGCGCACAGCGAAAGATCGCGTGCAGTGTTTCGTCTTCGGGCGCGGCCACATCCAGGCCCAGCAACAGCTGCTCCATGCTGGCCAGGTTTTCGCCGGCCTCTTCAAAAAACACCTGGTAGAACTGCGTCAGGTCAAAGCCACCGGCACCATTTCCGTTGCTGTTGCCGCTGGTGGATTCGGGATGGGTACTCATGGGGGAAACTCCTGTAGCGCGGCTCAGCCGGCAACCTTGCGGATCACTTCAATCAGGCGGGCCGGGTCAAACGGCTT
>CALSAU010000416.1:0-3076 GCA_943372985.1 Polaromonas sp. YR568
GAACAGGCAGGCGCGGGCCGGAAGGCCTCGCAGCAGGATTTGCTGCTCGACGACACCACCGACGTGCCGCTGGTGCTGATCGCCCACGACATCTCGCCCGCCGACATGATGCAGTTCAAGCAGAGCCTGTTTGCCGGCTTTGCCACCGATGTGGGCGGGCGCACCTCCCACACCGCCATCGTGGCGCGCAGCATGGACATTCCGGCGGTCGTTGGCGCGCGCAGCGCGAGCCAGCTGATCCAGCAGGACGACTGGGTCATCATAGACGGCGATGCCGGCGTGCTGATCGTCGACCCGTCCCCCATCATCCTGGCGGAATACGGCTTCAAGCAGCGCCAGGGCGAACTGGAACGCCAGCGACTGAACCGGCTCAGGAACACGCCGGCTATCACGCTCGACGGCGCACGCGTGGAGCTGCTGGCCAACATTGAAATGCCTGACGACACGGCCGGCGCCGTTCGCGCCGGCGCGGTCGGTGTCGGTCTGTTCCGCAGCGAGTTCCTGTTCATGGGCCGCAGCGGCAAACTGCCCGACGAGGAAGAGCAGTACCTCGCCTACCGCCAGGCCATCGAAGGCATGCAGGGGCTGCCGGTCACCATCCGCACGGTGGACATTGGCGCCGACAAGCCGCTGGACCGCCACGCCAGCAAGACGCAGGAAACCCACCTCAACCCGGCACTGGGCCTGCGCGCCATCCGCTGGAGCCTGGCCGACCCGCCGATGTTTCTCACGCAGCTGCGCGCCATCCTGCGTGCGGCGGTGCACGGGCCGGTGAACCTGCTGGTGCCGATGCTGGCGCACGGCACCGAGATTCGCCAGACCATGGCACTGATCGACCGTGCCCGCGCGCTGCTCGACAACAAGGGCATTGCGTACGGGCCGGTGAAACTGGGCGCGATGATCGAGATTCCGGCCGCGGCGCTCACGCTCAAGCTCTTCCTGCGCTATTTCGATTTCCTGTCCATCGGCACCAATGACCTGATCCAGTACACGCTGGCGATTGACCGTGCCGACGAGTCGGTTTCGCACCTCTACAACCCGTGCCACCCGGCGGTGCTGCGGCTGATTGCCGACACCATTGCCGAGTGCAATGCGCAGGGCAAGGGCGTCAGTGTGTGCGGCGAGATGGCGGGTGACGTCACCATGACGCGCCTGCTGCTGGGGCTGGGTCTGCGCAGCTTCTCCATGCACCCCTCGCAGATATTGACGGTGAAGCAGCAGATCCTTCGGGCCGATGCGTCCAAGCTGGCGCCATGGGCCGCCGAGGTGCTGGCCAGCGAAGACCCGGCTGCACTGCTGCTACAGCACTGAGCGAGGTGGGCTGGCCTGCCCTCAGTCAGGCGATTTCGAGAGGGTACCCAACACGGCGGCGCCCACAATCATCAGCGCAGCCAGCCCGATGCTCCAGCTGAAGGCGCGGCCGCTGACCACCATCAGCAAGGCCGTGGAGCCTAGCGGCGTGAGGTAGCTCAGGATGCCGATCTGCCGCGCATCGCCGAGCTTGAGTGCCTTGTCCCACAGGAAGAACGCCGCGCCGAGCGGGCCGAGGCCCATCACCGCCAGCAGCCCCATGTCCTGCATCGACAGTGCGGTGGCGGGTTCCATCAGCGCATGGCATAGCAGCGAGAGCAGGCCTGACATCAGTCCGAACAGGCCAATCGCGGCGGTCGGAAATGCGGCGACGCGCCGGGTCATCAGCGAGTAGCTGGACCAGATGAAGGCCGAGGCCATCGCGGGCAGGTAGCCCCAGTACCAGCCTCCGGCTGCGCTGTCACCGCTGCGAGAACCCAGAATGGCGACGGCCGCACCGCCAAACCCCAGCAGCGCCGCCAGCACATGCACTGCGCGCAGGCGAAGGCCTGGCAGGAACAGCGGCGCCATCACCACGATCAGCAGGGGCCACAGGTAGTTGACCAGATTGGCCTCTACCGCCGGTGCATGCCGCAGTGCAATGAAGAGCAGAAAGTGAAAGCCAAACAGGCCATACACGCCCATCAGCAGGGTGCTGGCGGGAATCCTCCACACCTGCGGGTTGCGCAGCACGGCGGGCAGCGCCAGCAGACTGCCGATCAGCAGCGCAATGCCGGTCAGCAGAAATGGTGGCACGTGCTGCAGTGCCACGCCAAGCGCCGCCAGACTGGCCCACAGGACGATGGCCCCAAGGGCATGAAGATTGGCTGAAAAATTGGCGGAGGGGTTGGCAGACATGAGCGCAGAGCATACGCGCCGCCGCGTAGCCCCGTCGTCGGCCACGCACGGCGAATCGTCGCGTAACGACGGTGTGTGGGAAAAGGGCTGGTGTTAGTTACAGAAACAGAGGCAGAAACAGAGGCAGAAACAGAAGCAAAAACACAACTTGCGACCAGCTTCACCGTCTGGCTACATGGCCGACACGGGAGCGCGACGCGTGCAGCGCCCAATCCATTGCAAGCAGCCAGTGATGCGTCTGGGTGCGAAGGCCTGTCGGCCTGTTCTGCCAACACGCGGTATTGGAGACTCTGATGATCAAGATGAATAAACCTGGGACAAACAAACCCGGGATGAACAAACGTCCCCTTCTGTTGATCGCGCTTGTCGGCGTGATCGGTCTGTCGGGCTGCGCGGTGTACCCCGTAGGCCATGTGGCCGGGCATGTGCAGTATCAGGGGCAGGGTCACGGCTACGGCGACAACCAGGCGGTGTATCCGGCCCATCGCCGCGACCGGGATGGCGATGGCGTGCGTAACCGCTACGACCGCCAGCCCAACAACCCGTACCGCTATTGAACTTGCTTATTGAACGTTCTTATGGAGCGTTCTTTGAGGGCGTGACGGCGTTCCGCTGCTTCCGTATCGCCGCCGTCAGCGCAGAAGGCGACAGGTAGCCGCACTGCAAGGCGGTGTCAGCGACGCTGTGGCCGCGCTGGCGCAGTTGTGTGGCCAGTGACAGCCGCTGCGCGCGAACCCACTGCATCACGCTGAGCCCGGTTTCACTGCGGCAGCGGGTGGCGAACTGCGTGGGGCTGAGACACACCTGCTGCGCCAGTTGCGCCACTGTGATCGGCTCATGCAGATGCTGCCGTGCCCAGGCGGTCAGC
>CALSAU010000417.1:0-3073 GCA_943372985.1 Polaromonas sp. YR568
GCCTGCACCATCCCGAGGGCATATCAGGCGCCCTTGACCTCAATGTGATACGTGGCCCACGGGCAGGACGCAAACCGTGCCGTCACTGGCTTGGCGGCCATGTCGGCAAACCGGTCGGCATCAAAGACCGCCCACAGTGGCCCCAAGCCCCCCAGCGCCATGGGCTGGCCATCAAGATGGGTGGCCACAATGAAGCGGTATTTGGCGGCATCGGCCGCACTGACCTGCGCTGCATAGCCATCCACCGCGCGCAGGAAGAGCGCCGTCCTGTCGGTCACTTTCACGCCGCAGGCTTTCATGACATCCATCAACAGCGGTCCCTTGAGGGTGTGGGCCTGGTTGTCGTACTCCAGCGTCGGTTTGATGGTCACGGCCGGCATGGCGGTGAGCGCCGCAAAGTCGAAAACATGCGCCTTGTCAAACCGGATCTTCTGCTTGACCATCATCTGGTCCAGTGCGGGGTCCAAAGCACCGCGATTGCCCACCCCAATCAAACCGCTGACCGTCAGCAAGGCCGGACCGCGCAAGGGTCTGGATGCCGCCTGCGCACTAAACGCTGGCGGCAGGACGGCCGCGCCGCATGCTGCAAGGCTGAGAAACTTTCGCTTGTCCATCACAAAACCCTCCATGGTCTGAGTCACGGGTCACTGGCGCAATCGTGTTCAGTCGGCCGCTCTCCGCCGTCCCGCGCCTTGAATGTTACTGAATTGCGCCTGTTTTTGCGTTCTTTTGATTTACATCACGGCGACCGCCCCGACCGATCAGTAGCCTATTGATTGACCCAACAATAAAGGGGATTCGCATGAATGCCTACCAAGACCTGGCCATCCCAGGACTGGCTCTTCTGGCCCTTCTGGCGCTAGTGCTTCTGCTGGCCCTGGGGGCTTGGCTTTACAGGCTCTGGATGTCCCGAAAAAAGCGGCGCATTCCCCGCCACTGGCCGATTCACGCGAGGGAACTGCTCAACGAAGAAGAGTTGCGCGTCTGGCGATGGCTAAACACAACGTTCGAGGGCTACCACATCATGATCAAGACACCGGTCACCCGATTCACCAAGCCCAACCCGACAGAAAGCGGCCTGTTCTGGTATGAACTGCTCAAGGGTATTTACTGTACGTTCACGGTATGCAACGAAATCGGCCAGGTGCTGGGCTGCGTGGATGTGCCCAGAACATTTGGTGCATCGCGCAAGGTGCGCCTGATCAAGGAGAACCTGCTGGCGCAATGCGGCATCGGCTACATGGTGGTGTCACCCACCCTGTTGCCGGAGCCCGACGCCATCCTCCACGAATTCCTCGGTGATGAGGCCGCCAAGATCAGAAGCGCCAAGCGGGAAGAAGCGGTCGTGAAGATAGCCAAGGCCAACTTGCAGCAAACCCTGGTGGTCCAGCGAGGCAGACGAAAAATCAAGGAGCCCAGCATGTTCGACTCGGAAACCAGCAGCATGCCCAGCCACTGGAATGACTCGTTTCTGATTCAGGACAACACGCGGCCCGCGGAGCTGAGATAGCCGCGGCCGAGGCTGCCCGAAGACTCACGCTGAAATGCGCTTCAGGTCATCGGCAGTGAGCCAGCGCCACTCTCCAGGCCCCAGATCTGCCGGCAAATCCAGTGACCCGATACGCGAACGATGCAGCCCGCCCACCTCTTCCACCCGGTTGCCTACTGCCGCAATCATGCGTTTGACCTGGTGGTACTTGCCCTCTGTCAAGGTCAGCCGCAACTGCTGTTCACTGGTTTTCTCGCACGCCGCAGCGCGGACCGGTTTGGGGTCGTCGTCCAGCACCACGCCTGCGAGCAGTTTTTGAATCTGCTTGTCATCCACCGGATGTTTGGCAGTCACGTCATAGACCTTGGGCACATGGTGCTTCGGGGAACTCATGCGGTGGATGAACTTTCCGTCGTCGGACAGCAGCAGCAGGCCCGTCGTGTCCTGATCGAGCCGCCCCACCGCCTGAACGCCAGCCGCCGCCCCGCCGCCGCGCTGCCGGATAGGTGCCGGCAGCAAGGTGTAAATGCTGGGATAGGTGCTGGGCTTTTGCGAGCATTCATGGCCCGCCGGCTTGTGCAGCATCAGGTAGGCTTTCTCGTGGTAGCTCCAGGTCACGCCCTGCACGGAAAACGTCAGACCTGTCGCATCAAATTCCGCCAAAGCATCGATGCATGGCAGACCCGAAACAGTCACCCACCCCTGTTGCACCAGACCTGCACAGACGCGACGCGTGCCGAACCCCTGTGAATAAAGAATGTCCTGTAACTGCATTTTTGCCATGCAGCATTGTCGGCCCTCTGCCATGGCCAGCGGGCTGTCCACGCCGCCACTTTCAGCCCCTTTGCTGCCACCAGGGCCATCACCCGGGCGGGCCAGCCCATAGCCCTACACGTGAAAACCATCACACAACGGGGCAAGTTCACGCGAAATCGCATCAAACAGCAGCAACTTCGTGAACTTGTGCCTTTGACATTTTGTATCTATTTGTTACTTTCGCAACATATAGCGTTTCACAGGACACAAACATGGCCACAACACTTGGATGGTGGATTGCCGGTTCAGCCTTAGGCGGGATGCTGGTCGGATCCATGTTGTGCCTCTGGAAAATTCGCCACACAGCGAAAAAGAACAAACGGATCCCACGGCACTGGCCCCTGAACCCACGCGGCTTGCTCAACACCGAGGAACGAAAAGTCTGGCTATGGCTCAGCCGCGTATTCTTTGACCATCACGTGATGATCAAAATACCGGTCACGCGCTTCACAATCCCGGAAAGCCGCAAAACAGGGCTGCACTGGTACAACCTCCTCAGCGGTGTTTACTGCACCTTCACCATCTGTACGACCGACGGCATCGTGGTGGGCTGCGTGGATGTTCCCGGCCCCAAGGGCATCTCCCGGAGCAACCGGCAACTCAAGCTCACGCTGCTGCCGCAATGTGGCATCGGTTACCGCGTCGTCAAGCCCAGCGACCCGCCAACCGTGGCGGAAATCAGGTTGGAGTTCCTCGGCGAATCCGCAACTGCAGCCAGGGAACTGCAACGTAAGCGTGACCAGGACCGGATCGCTGCCGCGCGCGCCA
>CALSAU010000418.1:0-3073 GCA_943372985.1 Polaromonas sp. YR568
AACCTGGCGAGTCCTTTCAGTACACCAGTGGATCGCGGCTGCGCACACCCACCGGCACCATGCACGGCAGTTACTTCTGCGTGGCCGAGGACGGCGCGCGGTTCGAGGTCCCGATTGCGATGTTCGTGCTGGAAGCACAACTCGGTGGCAGCACCTCCGGCCGCGTGCTGCACTGACGCGCCTTGCCACATCCTCACCCGCATCCTGTCTTCACGACCTGCACCCCACGAACGGCATGAAAGACCTGGCTGAACTGCTCAAGGCACTGGACCCGGAGGCGGACATCCCGGCAAGGCACGTCTGGCTGATACAGGCTTTCAAGTGGATTCGCGGTGACGCCACTTCGGCACCGGCTGCAGCCGCCCGGCTTCAGGCCCTGATGGACGCCGTGGCCGCGCAACCCGAGCTGCAGGCGCGACTGCAGGCCTGGTGGCAGACGCTGGTGCGCACCGTGGACATCACGACGCTGCTGGCCGACTTCGGCTTCGCGCCACGCACGGCCTTCATGAGCGAACTGGCTGAGCGCCTGCGCCGCAAGCTGCTGCCCGGCACACCAGAAACCACCGACGCCGCAGAGCTTTTTCCGATGGTGGCGTCCACACGCTTCGATGCGCAGTGGATGGCCACCATCCCCGACGCACAGGCCAGCCAGCTGGCCGCGCTGCTGTCTGCAGATCCCGCGCGCGACACCCTGCAATGGCAGTACAGCCTGATGGACGCGCTGACTTACTGCACCGCGCAGATACGCGCCACCGGCTTCGCACCCGAGCTTCGGCTTCGCATGAACCGTGACTCCCCGCATGCCCGGGCTTTCCATGCGCTGCCCAGCGACGTCGATGGACTGCGCAACGCCTTCTTCAGCACCGAGCGCGACGAGGTGCTGCTCAATGCGGCGCTGGCCCAGTACCGGGAGCGGCTGGACGCCTGTCGCCAGGCGGTCAACAGCATCTATGCCCACCTGGAAGACAACGGCATTTCGGTGGGCATGGTGTTCCGGCTGCGCCAGCTGCGCGAGCGCATGCTGCGGGTGCGCGAGCTGCTCGACAGCCTGACCTCGCCGAATCCGGCGGCCGCAGCCATCAAGCTGCTGGCGCGGCGCGTCATCACCGCGCAGGAAGGCAAAAGCGTGGGCGCGCTGATCAGCGCCAACTCCACGCTGCTGTCGGCCAAGATGGCCGAGCGCAGTGCAGAGGCTGGCGAGACCTACATCACCCGCAATCGCCATGAATACCGCGAGATGCTGGGCAAGGCGATGGGCGGTGGTGCGATCACGGCGCTGACCACGCTGCTGAAGTTTGCCGTGGTGGCGGTGGGCCTGTCGGCCTTCTGGAGCGGCTTCTGGGCCGGCCTGTTTTACGCCACCAGCTTCATCGTGATCCAGCTGCTGCATTTCACGCTGGCCACCAAGCAACCGGCCATGACGGCGCCGGCGATGGCGGCGAAGCTCAAGGACCTGGGCGCCACCGACAGTCCGAACACCGTGGAGTCGTTCGTTGACGAAGTCACCCACCTGGTGCGTTCGCAGGTCGCAGCGGTGTTCGGCAATGTATTCATGGTCATTCCGGCGGTGCTGCTGGTGAACGTGTTGATCGTGCTGCTTCTGGGCAGACCGATGATCAGCGCCAAGGAAGCCCAGTACGTGCTGGGCACACTGACCTTGCTGGGCCCCACACTGCTGTGGGCCGGATTCACCGGCTGCATTCTTTTTGCCGCCAGCCTGATTGCGGGCTGGACTGAAAACTGGTTTGTGCTGCACCGCCTTGACTCGGCCTTGCGGCACAACCCGCGCTTCACCTCGGTACTGGGCGCCGCTCGCGCGGATCGCTGGGCCCGCTTCATGCGCCGCAATATTTCCGGCTTTGCGTCCAACATCGCGCTGGGCTTCATGCTTGGCCTGATTCCGCCCATCACCGGTTTCTTCGGGCTGGAGCTGGAGGCGCGCCATGTCACGCTCTCCACCGGGCAGCTGGCCGCGGCGGCAGCGTCGCTTGGGCTGGAGGCCTTCCGGCACAGCCTGATCTGGTGGTGCATGGCGTCCATCCCCCTGATCGGCGCCCTCAATCTGGGTGTGAGTTTTTACCTTGCGTTTCGTTTGGCGCTGCAGGCACACAACGTGAGCGGCGTGGACCGCGCCCTGATTCGCAGCGCCATCTGGGCCCGCTGGCGCCAGCGTCCGCGCAGCTTCTTCGTGCCCGATTGACAGTGAAGTGACACTTGTACGCAGATGATGCCGGCCAGAGGCAGCATCGTCGGCCTTGTCCTACATCCTGTTTTGTCGCAGGGCTGTAAATTCTTGAAACATTGTTCTTTTCGCTGACAGCCTCCAGCGCACAGGCCTCTACAGGCCTGGTGACAGTCTTCTGACTGCCCACCGCTCGCGCCGGAGTGCCACGACCTCAATCAGAGCAGGCCCCCTGCGGCCCGCTGACATGGAGATCGCCCATGAATGAAATCCTGGCCATCTGGGCCGAATGGATCAAGCCTTCCGCAGGCTTGCCGACGGTTCAATGGTCCATCCTGCTGGCCGTTGCCGCAGCGGCGGGCCACCTCTTCAATCGCTACAGCGGCCTGCCCAAGGTGGTCGGCTATTCCCTGGTGGGCGGCGTTGCCGGCCTCGCCGGCTTCACGGGAGCGGCCTGGCCCTTGCAGGGCACCGGCCTCTTCCTGCTGGAGCTTGCAGTGGCCGTGGTGCTGTTTGAGGCCGGTGGTCGCATTCCGCTGCGCTGGTTCCGGCACAACCCTATGGTGCTGGTGCAAAGCCTGACAGAGTCGGTCCTGACCCTGGTGCTGGTCTACGCGGCGCTTCGCTTCATGGGGGTGCGTGAGGTGGTGTCGGAGTCCCTGGCGCTGCTGGCCATGGCCGCCTCGCCTGCGGTGCTGGCGCGTGTGGCGATCGACACGCGCGCCGCAGGCCCGGTGACTGACCGCGCCCTGGTGCTCTCCACCTTGAGCACGCTGTATGCGCTGACGCTGTGCAGCGCGCGCGCCGGCATGATGCCGCGTGGCGAATCCGGACTGACCAGCACGCTTTACCCGGTGCTGGTGGTGCTCGGGCTGTCGGTGGTGGTCGGTG
>CALSAU010000419.1:0-3065 GCA_943372985.1 Polaromonas sp. YR568
GGGCATGCTGGACTTTGACCGGGTGGTGATTGAAACCACGGGGCTGGCCGACCCTGGCCCGGTGGCGCAGACCTTTTTCATGGACGAGGAAATCGCCGAGCAGTACCTGCTGGACTCCATCCTCACGCTGGTCGACGCCAAACACGCCGCGACCCAGCTCAACGACCGCCAGGAAGCGCGCCGCCAGGTCGGCTTTGCCGACCAGATCTTCATCAGCAAGTCCGACTTGGTCGCGGCCGATGAAGTGCAGGCGCTGATGCACCGGCTCAAGCACATGAACCCGCGCGCGCCGCAGAAGGCGGTGCATTTCGGCGAAGTGGCGATTGCCGATGTGTTTGACCTGCGCGGCTTCAACCTCAACGCCAAGCTCGATATCGACCCGGACTTCCTCAAGGCCGATGACGACCATGGTCACGAGCACCACGACCACGAGCATGGCGAGCACTGCGACCACCCTTCGCATGCGCATGACCACGCCCATGGGCACCATCACCACCACGATGACGACGTCAAGAGCTTTGTGTTCCGCTCTGACAAGCCCTTCAGCCCGGCCAAGCTCGAGGACTTCCTCGGTGCGGTGGTCAACATCTACGGGCCGCGCATGTTGCGCTACAAGGGTGTGTTGTTCATGGAGGGCACCGACCGCAAGGTGATTTTCCAGGGCGTCCACCAGCTGATGGGCAGCGATCTGGGCCCGGCCTGGGCCGAGGCCGAGAAGAAAAACAGCAAGATGGTGTTCATCGGCATCGACTTGCCCAAAGATATTTTTCTGCAAGGGCTGGAGCAGTGCCTGGTTTGAGTTAGGCTGTCCGCCAGCGGCCTGAAACAGGCGGAGCGTTCCATGTTTGTGTCGATTCCCCAACGGTTTGTTGCGAAAGTGTTACGGTTCGATGCCCCGCCGCTACAATCGCGCGCCGACGGCGTTGCCGGGGGAAACCGATGAAGCGGTTGTCGGACAAGCTGGAGCGTATTTCCCCGACTGGCGGATGGCCTACAAACCAGGAAAACTGGACACAGAAAGAGAAATCGCCCGGTTGCCGAGGAGCCGCCTGGCGAGGAGGCGGTTCAAGGGGTGACCCAAGGCTGCTTTCCAGAGGAGACCTATCGTGAAAGTTCTTGCGAAGAAGACCCAGCCAGCCCCCAAGAAGGCTGCCAAATCCGCAGCCAAGTCGGGTGCGAAGACGGCCGCGAAGACGGCCGTCAAAGCCCCTGCCAAGCCGGTGAAAAAGCCGGTAGCCAAAGCGCCGGCCAAGACGGCAGTCAAGGTGGCTACAAAGGCAAAGGTTGCCAAGCCGGTCGCGAAGCCAGCCGCCAAGACCGTCGCCAAAGGCAAACCAGTGGGGAAACCGGTATCAAAGAGTCCGGCCAAATCGTCGGCAAAACCTGTGGCCAAGCCAGCCGCCAAACCTGTCACCAAATCCGCGGCGAAACCACTCCCCAAGCCGGCTGCGAAAAAGCCACCCATGAAAGCGGCACCCGCAAAGACGGCGAGCGCCAAAACCGGCGCAAAGCCCACCCCCACAGCGAACGCCAAGAGCCATCCCGCCAAACCTTCTGTTTCACCTGCCAAAAGCGCATCCAAACCATTGCCTAAAACATCTGCCACGCCGGCTGCCAAACCAGCGGCCAAGGTCGCCGCCCCCATCGTTGCCCAGCCTGTTGCCAAACCTCCCGTGGTGGCACCCGTCAGCTCTTCGGCCCTGATGGCTCCGCCGCCGCTCAAACCCGGCCGCCGGAGCTCTGCCCGTGTTGCCACCCAGTCACCCCCGCCCGCACCGATGGTGCCTACCCATGCGCCAGACGCAGCCAAAGCCAGTTATTCCACAATGATCGAACGCGTGATCGCGCCGCCACCGCAGGCGGCTGCCAAGAAGGACCCCAAGCTCGCCAACAACTGGAAAAGCAAGCCAGCCGAGCAGCTCACGGATGACGAAGTCAAGGCGATGCCGGACTCCGAGTACATGAACGAAAAACAGCTGGCCTTCTTCCGGCACAAGCTGTCGGTACTGAAGCAGGACATCCACAACAGCGCCGGCGAGACCACCGAGCACCTGCGGGAAGACACGGTCGTGGTGCCAGACCCGGCAGACCGTGCCACCATCGAGGAAGAGCACGCCCTGGAGCTGCGCACCCGCGACCGCGAGCGCAAGCTGCTCAAGAAGATCGAGCAATCCATTGCCCGCATCGATTCCGGCGATTACGGGTACTGCGATGAAACCGGCGAGCCCATCGGTGTCGGCCGTCTGATCGCACGTCCGACCGCCAATCTCTCGCTCGAAGCGCAGCAGCGCCGCGAGCTCAAGCAGAAGATGTTCGGCGACTGACGCACGCCGGTTTTTCAACGGGTTTATAGTCGGCTCATGTCCAAGGAAGACACCGGTTCAGGCTTGTTGTCCAAGATGGTGAAATTCGTCCGGAATCCGGCCACCAACTGGGCCGAACTGGACAGTTCCGCTTCGGACCGCGACGAGGCCATGAGCAAGCAACTGCTCAAGGAGATGATCGAGCGCAAGCGACGCAATGACTTCGTGCGCAAGCGCGAGTTCGACATGCTCCGCAAGATGCGCAAGCGCGAAGCCATGGTGGGTGTCGGGCAGGACCAGACCGGGCGTCCCTCCTTTTTCCAGAGCAGTTTGCCCTCCAAGCCGGACGACCGGGCCACCACGCTCAAGAAGATCGACGAAATCGAAGCGCAGATGTCCATGCAGTGGTGGAAGACCAAGCATGCAGGCGTCGCCGACCAGTCCACTCACGTGCCCCTTCACGCCAAGGCACCGCCAGTTCCCTCGGTTCCGGACACCTCGCAGCCGCTCGACAACGCCTTGCCGACTGCCTACAAGCTGACCGCCCCGAACGAGCTTCCCAAGGCGCCGCCACCCGGAGAGTCGCTGCCCATGCGGGACTTTCTCGCGCCCACCCAGCCCGACGGTTTGGCAGTGGCGCTGGCGGCCGCACGCGCCGCCTCTGCACAGCCTCGCCCACCGCCCCCGGCTGCGCCACAGCCACCCGCTGCCAAGACGCGACCCGGCAGCCTCGATGGCTACGAGGGGAGCACTTCTGGCTTT
>CALSAU010000420.1:0-3062 GCA_943372985.1 Polaromonas sp. YR568
GAGAAACACCGGCTCCGAAAAACCCATGCGCTGGCTGCGCTCGGGCGTGATGGTCACGTTCTCGCACAGCAGGTCCACATTGCCACCGCCCAGCATGCGCAGGCGCGCGTCGACCGGCGTTTCGACATAGCGCACCGTCAGCTTCGCGTCACCCACTGCCTGGCGCAGGCTCTCAATGATGGGCTGGCACAGGTCGATGGTGTAGCCGGTGGGCGTCGCATCCTTCTGACTGGAGGAAAACGGCGCGCTGAGGGCCCGGTAGCCCACATTGATCTGGCCGCGCTGCTTGATCTTTTCCAGTGTGGCCTGGGCGTGGGCAGGGGGCGCCGCCACCGCGAGGGCAGAAAGACCCAGTGTCGGGATCAACAGCGCGCGCAGGGCGCCATGCAGGTGCTTTCTCATCCAGTCCTCCTGAAGCTTCTCGGTGGGGATGGGTGGATTCTTGTGGATGCGCCCGGATTTTGCAAACCAGCCCCAAGCGTGGGTGTGCTGCAAATCGTTTGGCACCAAAGAGGTGCGTTTGAGGGGGATTTTGGCCCCGTGGATGCGTGCCCGCCACAGGCACAGTCCTTGCACACAAGATGGAATGCAACCTCGAAACCACCCCGGAACTTCACATTGAAAGGCTCATCATGATCACTCGCCGCAAACTCCTGGTTTCTTCCGCCACCGCCGCTGCCGCTGCCTCGCCGCTGCTCAACACTGCCTTTGCGCAGGACAAGGTGATCAAGGTCGGCACGCTGAAACTGATGCACGCCATCACGCCGCACTTCTATGACAAGTTCACGCCCGCAGGCTACAAGTTCGAGATCATTCCGTTTGAAACCCCGACCGATGGCAAGAACGCAGTCGTCACCAAATCGGTGACTTTCGGTGCCTTCGGCATTGCCGCCGCGACCCTGGGTGGTGCGGCCGGTGAGTCGGTGGTGGTGATTGGCGCGCAGTGCAACAAGGGCATGGCCGTGGTTGCGGGCAAGGATTCCCCCATCAGCTCCATCAAGGGGCTGAAAGACAAGAAGGTTGGCATCCTGCCCGGCTCCACTCAAGAGGTGGTGATTCTGGACCGCCTGAAGCAGGAAGGCATGACCGTCAAGGACATCCAGCCCGTGCGCCTGGCCTTCAGTGAAATGCCCGCAGCGCTGGAGCGCGGCGATATCGACGCCTACGTGGGTGCCGAGCCGGGCCCGTCCATCTCGCTGAGCCGTGGCATCGGCAAGGTGGTGGAGTACCCGTACAACACCCCGACCGGCGCGCTCAACATGGTGATGTGCACGCACGCCGATGTGGTTAAAAGCGACCCGGCCATGATCCGTGCCTTCCTGCAGATGCACCGCAAGGCGACCGAGTTTGCCGTGGGTAACCGCGCCGCGTTCATCGAAATGTGCGAGCAAAAGCTCGGCCTGCCCGGCAAGACGGTGGAGCTGGCTGCGCCCAACATCGAGTTGACCTGGCGCATCGACGACGACTGGGTGACCCGCGCCCGCTACTACGGCTCGCAGATGCTCGATAAAAAGCAGATCCGCCAGTTGCCTGACTACGCCACCTTCATCAACACCAGCTTCGTCAAGAGTATCTAGTTGAACGCGTCGACACTTCGGCGGTTTCTGCTGCCGACTGTGCTGCCCATCCTGTTGGTGGCAGCCTGGCATGCCGGTGTGCGAATCACCGGCACAAGGTTGATTCCGGTCCCGCAAGACGTGGCGCTGATGCTCTACGACTTCGCGTTCGGTGGCCTTTACGACGACGCCTACAGCAAGACCCTGCACATCCATCTGTGGCAATCGTTCACGCGGGTGTACATGGGCTTCTTCGCTGCGGCGCTGGTGGGCATTCCGCTCGGCCTGCTGATCGGCCGCATCAAGGCCATCCGCGACTTTGTGGACCCCACACTGCAGTTGCTGCGCCCGGTGCCCGTGACGGCATGGCTGCCGCTGTCGATGATCTTCTTCGGCATCGGTCCGAACGCAGCGATCTTCCTGGTGTTTCTGGGCGCCTTCTATCCCATCGTGTTCAACACCACGTTTGGCGTGCGCTCGGTAGACAACCGCCTGTTCGAGGCGGCGGCCATGCTGGGCTGCACCGGCTCTTCGCTGTTCCGCCAGGTGGTGCTGCCGGCATCGCTGCCAGCCATCCTGAACGGCCTGCGCCTGGGCCACGGCTTTGCGTGGATTCTGATTGTGGTGGGCGAGATGACGGGTGTTCAGCAAGGGCTGGGTGCCACCATCATGGATGGCCGCATGCTGTCGCGCTCTGAACTTGTCATTGCCGGAATGCTGGTGATCGGCATTGCAGGCTTCACCACCGACCGGGTGCTGGTCATGCTCAACAACCATGTTCTCAAATGGAGCCCGCAACACCGTGTCTGACACCATTCAAGACCCCGCGAAGGAACGGCACGCGCTGCCCGTGCTGTCGGTCAGCCACCTCGGCAAAACCTTTACCGTGGGCGACCGGCAAACGCAGGCCCTGCACGACGTCAACCTCAGCGTGAACAAGGGCGAGTTTGTCTGCCTCATCGGCGCCTCAGGCTGCGGCAAGTCCACGCTGCTGCGCATTCTGGCCGGCTTTGAAACTGCCACCTCCGGCACAGTGCAGATGTACGGCATGCCCATCACTGGCCCGGGGCCAGAGCGCGGCATGGTGTTCCAGGACTTTGGCCTGTTCCCGTGGCTGACGGTCAAGGAGAACATTGCCTTCGGCCCGCATCAGCGCGGCCTGCCCAAGGCCAATCTGGACGAACTGGCTGGCCACTACATGCACATGGTGGGGCTGGACAAGTTTGCTGACTACTACCCCGGCCAGCTCTCGGGCGGCATGAAGCAGCGTGTGGCGATTGCACGCGTGCTCGCCAACGAATGCGAAGTGCTGCTGATGGACGAACCCTTTGGCGCGCTCGACGCCCTCACGCGCGAGAAGCTGCAGCAGGACCTGCTCGAAATCTGGGAGCGCACCAAGCTCACGGTGATATTCGTCACCCATGCGGTGGAAGAAGCCGTGCTGCTGTCTGACCGCGTGGTGGTCATGACGGCTGGTCCCGGCCGCATCGAGAAAGACGTAAGGCT
>CALSAU010000421.1:0-3060 GCA_943372985.1 Polaromonas sp. YR568
AACAATCCCTCGGAAGGCGCGATCGCCAAACGCCGTTCCGGCGCCACGCTGATCAGTTACCTCACGCCACCAGTGTCGGAGGCCGGTCTGTACAAAGGCCTGGTGGACCTGAAAGCCTCCATCGAACGCTGGCGCGGCATGGACCCGGACGCCCGGGAGCGCGCTGACTTCGCGGTGTTGCTGCAGTCGCAGGCTGCCGCACTGAACCTGACGCCGGCCGAGCCCCTGTGGGATGCGGCTGTGGGCGGCGATGCCGACCATCAGGTGGCGCTGCTTTCAACGCAGGTGCTGGAACTCGAATACACGCTGATCCCTTGCGGCCTGCACGTCACTGGTCGCCCGCCGAGTGTGGCCGAGCGCGTCGACATGCTGCTGGCCATGACCGAAGCCTGGGCTGGTCAGCGCCCGCCGCGCGAGACCGTACGGGCGCTGGTGGATGGTCACACCGTCGATCAGGCCATGAAGATCGGTCACATGCACGGCGATGTCGAGCTGGTGACGGCGATGACCCAACTGGGCGAGGCCAACACGCTTCTGTCCAAAGATTCTGAAGTCGAGGCGATTCTTCGCGCCCTGGATGGCCAGTACATCCGCCCTGCCCCTGGTGGTGACATCCTGCGCACCCCGGCCGTGCTGCCCACCGGCCGCAACCTGCACGGTTTTGATCCCTTCCGCATTCCGAGTGCCTTTGCTGTGAAAGACGGTGCCGAGCAGGCCAAGCGCCTGCTGGAGCGCCACATGCGCGAAACCCACCAGTTGCCCGAATCGATTGCGATGGTGCTGTGGGGCAGCGACAACCTCAAGAACGAAGGCGCACCGATTGCGCAGGTGCTGGCCCTGATGGGCGCCTTGCCGCGCTTTGACAGCTACGGCCGCATCGCCGGCGCCACGCTGGTGCCGCTGTCTGAACTGGGCCGCCCGCGCATTGATGTGGTGATCACGCTGTCTGGCATCTTCCGTGACCTGATGCCGCTGCAGATCCGCATGCTGGCTGAAGCCGCCTATCTGGCCGCATCGGCCGATGAGCCACTGGAAGAAAACTGGATTCGCAAACATGCGCTGGCCTACCAGGCTGAGCATGGCTGCACACTGGAAACCGCATCACTGCGCGTGTACGGCAACGCCGAAGGCGCCTACGGTTCCAACGTCAACAACCTGGTGGAAAGCAGCCGCTGGTCTGATGAGAACGAGCTGGCCGAGACCTATTCGCGCCGCAAGGGATTTGCCTACGGACGCACTGGCCTTGCGGTGCAGCAGACCGCCTTGCTGCAAAGCGCGCTGGCCGATGTGCAGCTGACCTACCAGAACCTGGATTCAGTTGAACTGGGCGTGACCACGGTGGACAACTATTTCGACACGCTGGGTGGCATCACCCAGGCCGTGAAGCGCGCCCGTGGCGGCGTGACGCCACCGGTTTACATCGGTGACCAGACCAAGGGCGATGGCGCCGTGCGCACACTGCATGAGCAGGTGGCACTCGAAACCCGCACCCGCATGCTCAACCCCAAGTGGTTCGAAGGCATGCTCGAAAGCGGCTACGAAGGCGTGCGTCAGATTGAGGTGCATGTCACCAACACCATGGGCTGGTCTGCCACCACCGGCCAGGTACAGCCCTGGGTGTATCAGGAATTGAGCGAGACATTCATGCTCGACCCCAAGATGCGCAACCGGCTGGCCAAGCTCAACCCCACGGCATCTGCGCGTGTGGCGAGCCGCCTGCTTGAAGCGTCAGACCGCCAATATTGGCAACCCGATCCGGAAGTTCTCGCGGCGCTCAGACAGGCCAGCGAAGAACTTGAAGACCGGCTCGAAGGTGTTTTTGAAGGAGCTACCGCATGATGGAAACCAGCGTTCCCCTGACCGACCTGAGGCGTGCCTCGGGGAAGTCCCACCGCGAAGACGGCGAGGGCAGCCTGCAGGTCCAGCTGGATCCTTCGCTGAAGATCGGCAATGCCAAAGTCTTTGCCATTTACGGTAAGGGCGGTATCGGCAAGAGCACCACCAGCAGCAACCTGTCGGCGGCGTTCTCACACCTCGGCAAGCGCGTGCTGCAAATCGGCTGCGATCCCAAGCATGACAGTACCTTCACGTTGACCAAGAAGATGCTGCCCACCGTCATCGACGTGCTGGAAACGGTCGACTTCCATGCCGAAGAGCTGCGTGTCGAAGACTTCGTGTTCCCGGGCTACAACGGCGTGATGTGCGTCGAAGCCGGTGGCCCGCCTGCCGGTACCGGTTGCGGCGGTTACGTCGTCGGACAAACGGTGAAGCTGCTGAAAGAGCACCACCTGCTGGAAGACACCGATGTGGTGATTTTCGATGTGCTGGGCGACGTGGTGTGCGGTGGTTTTGCCGCGCCACTGCAGCACGCCGACCGCGCGCTCATCGTGACGGCCAACGACTTCGATTCGATCTTTGCGATGAACCGCATCGTGCAGGCCATCGGCGCCAAAGCCAAGAACTACAACGTGCGTCTGGGTGGTGTGATTGCCAACCGCAGCGCAGCCACCGACCAGATCGACAAATACAACAACCAGATTGGCCTGAAGCTGGCCGCGCACTTCCCGGACCTGGATGTGATTCGTCGCAGCCGTCTGAAGAAGTCCACGCTGTTCGAGATGGAAACCTCGCCCGAGCTGGAAGCCGTCAAAAAGGAATACATGCGACTCGCTGCTTCCTTGTGGCTGGGCGTGGAGCCGTTGGCCGCCGTGCCCATGAAAGACCGCGACATCTTTGACCTGCTGGGATTTGATTGATGAACACCACCAACGCCAACTACCTTGAGCGCCGGCTCGAAATCGAAACCTATTTCGACCGCACGGCAGCCAAGGCGTGGGAACGCCTGACCTCTACCGCTCCGGTGGGCCGGATTCGTGCCACGGTAAGGGCAGGGCGTGACCAGATGCGGAGCACGCTGCTGTCATGGCTGCCGCAGGACATGCGTGGCCTGCGTCTGCTCGATGCCGGTTGCGGCACTGGCGCGCTGGCCATGGAGGCCATGCAGCGCGGCGCTGAGGTGGTGGCGATTGACCTGTCGCCGACGCTGGTGCAACTGGCACG
>CALSAU010000422.1:0-3054 GCA_943372985.1 Polaromonas sp. YR568
AACAAGCTCAATCGGTTTGTTCCCCCGTGCGGACGCCTTTTTTGTTTCTGCAAACGGCTTGAGGGGTTGATGATGAAGAAATCCAGACTGGTGATGATTGGCAACGGCATGGCCGGCGTCCGCACGCTGGAGGAACTGCTCAAGGTCGCTCCCGAGCTGTATGACATCACCGTGTTCGGTGCGGAGCCGCACCCGAACTACAACCGCATCCTGCTGTCGCCGGTGCTCGCAGGCGAGCAGACGCTCGACGAGATCGTTCTCAACTCCTGGGACTGGTACAAGGACAACCACATCACCCTGCACGCCGGCAAAAAGGTGGTGGAGGTGGACCGCATCAAGCGCATCGTGCGCGCCGTCGATGCAGAGGGCGCCATCACCGAAGCGGAATACGACCGCCTGCTGATGTGCACCGGCTCCAACCCCTTCATCCTGCCGATTCCGGGCAAGGACCTGAAGGGCGTGATCGCCTACCGCGACATCGCCGACACCAACGAGATGATCGAGACGGCCAAGAAATACAAGAAAGCCGTTGTCATCGGCGGTGGCCTGCTCGGCCTTGAAGCGGCCAACGGACTGATGCTGCGCGGCATGGACGTCAGCGTGGTCCACGTGATGCCGACGCTGATGGAGCGTCAGCTCGACAGCGTCGCCGGCAAGCTGCTGCAGAAGTCACTCGAAGACCGCGGTCTGAAGTTCCTGATGGGCGCGCAGACGCAGGAGCTTGTTGGTGGTGAAGAGGGCCGCGTCAAGGCCATCAAGTTCAAGGACGGCACCGAGCTGCCCGCCGACCTGGTGGTGATGGCGGTCGGCATCCGTCCCAACACGCAGCTGGCCGAGTCTATGCGCCTGCATTGCAACAAGGGCATTGTCGTCACCGACACCATGCAGACCGTGACCGATGCGCGCATCTACAGCGTGGGTGAATGCGCCGCGCACCGCGGCATTGCCTACGGCCTTGTGGCGCCGCTGTTCGAGCAAGCCAAGGTGGCCGCCAACCACCTGGCGCAGTTCGGCATCGGCCGCTACCAGGGCTCGCTGACCTCGACCAAGCTCAAGGTCACGGGTATCGACCTGTTCAGCGCTGGCGACTTCATGGGTAGCGAAGGCGCTGAAGAAATCGTGATGAGCGACCCCTTCGGCGGCGTGTACAAAAAGCTGGTCATCAAGGACGACAAGCTGGTGGGCGCCTGCCTCTACGGCGACACGGTCGATGGCAGTTATTACTTCAAGCTGCTGCGTGATGGCCGCAACGTGGCCGACATTCGCGACAAGCTGATGTTTGGCGAGTCCAACATCGGTGACGCTGGCCACGAGGGCCACAACAAGGCCGCATCCATGCCCGACAACGCCGAAGTGTGCGGCTGCAGCGGCGTGAACAAGGGCACCATCTGCAAGGCCATCAAGGAAAAAGGCCTGTTCACGCTGGACGAGGTGCGCAAGCACACCAAGGCCAGCGCGTCGTGTGGTTCCTGCACCGGGCTGGTTGAACAGATTCTGATGTTCACCGCCGGCGGCGACTACTCGGCCACACCCAAGCTCAAGGCCATGTGCGGCTGCACCGACCACGGCCACCAGGCGGTGCGCGATGCGATCCGCGCCAACAAGCTGCTGACCATTGCCGAGGTCTACAAGTTCATGGACTGGCGCACGCCCAACGGCTGCGCGAGCTGCCGCCCGGCCGTCAACTATTACCTCATCAGCACCTGGCCCAAAGAAGCCAAGGACGACCCGCAGAGCCGCTTCATCAACGAACGCAGCCACGCCAACATCCAGAAAGACGGCACTTACAGCGTGATTCCGCGCATGTGGGGCGGCGAAACCACGGCCAGCGAGCTGCGCCGCATTGCGGATGCGGTCGACAAGTACAAGATTCCGACCGTCAAGGTCACTGGCGGCCAGCGCATCGACCTGCTGGGTGTGAAAAAGGAAGACCTGCAGAACGTCTGGAAGGACATCGGCATGCCGTCTGGCCACGCCTACGCCAAGGCGCTGCGTACGGTGAAGACTTGTGTGGGCAGCGAATGGTGCCGCATGGGCACGCAGGACAGCACGCAGATGGGCAAGGATCTGGAGCGTGCGATGTGGCGCATGTACGCCCCGCACAAGGTGAAGTTCGCCGTGAGTGGCTGCCCGCGCAACTGCGCCGAGTCTGGCATCAAGGACGTGGGCATCATCGGTGTGGATTCAGGCTGGGAGATGTACATCGCCGGCAATGGCGGCATCAAGACCGAGGTGGCCCACTTCCTGACCAAGCTGAAGACGGCAGCGGAAGTGCTGGAGTACACCGGCGCCTTCTGCGAGCTTTACCGTCAGGAGGGCTGGTACCTGGAGCGCACGGTGCACTACGTGAACCGCGTCGGCCTCGACTATGTGAAAAAGCGCATTCTCGAAGACCACGAAGGCCGCAAGGCCCTGTGGGAACGGCTGCAGTTTGCGCTCGACGGTGAACCCGATCCGTGGTTTGAGCTGAAAGAGGCGGCTGTGGACACGCGGCAGTTCTCCACCCTCACCGCCTGAACTTAGCCTGAACGTAGTCCGTATTCCAACCATGAAAATACCGATGACCCCCTCCTTTTCACGCCGTGTCTTCTGCGGCTTCGCACTGGCCACACTGGCCCCGGTTCATGCCCAGGTGGCCGGGCTGGGCGACGCCATCAACAAGGCTGGGCGCCAGCGCATGTTGTCGCAGCGCATGGGAAAGGCCTGGTTCGGGATGGGCCAGGGCATACAAACCGAGTCGGCTCGCCGCGTGCTGGACCAGTCGATGGCGCTGTTCGACCGCCAGCAGGTGGAGCTGAAGAGCTTTGCACCGCCCGGCGACACCCGCGACACTTATGTGCTGCTGGAGTCTGCCTGGTCTGATTACAAAAGCCTGCTGGTTGGCGCCGCACCCTCGCAGGACAAGGCCAAGGCGGTGCTGGACCAGGCCGGCAAGGTGCTGGCCCTAGCCCATAAAGGCACTGGCCTGTTCGAGCAGCAGGCCGGCAAGCCGGGCGCCAAGCTCGTCAACGTGGCCGGTCGCCAGCGCATGCTGTCGCAGCGCATGGCGCAGTT
>CALSAU010000423.1:0-3048 GCA_943372985.1 Polaromonas sp. YR568
CGAGCGCATGCTGACGGACAACGGCACCATCATCCTCAAGTTCATGCTGCACATCAGCTTTGAGGAGCAGCGCCAGCGCCTGCAGGAGCGGCTGGATGACCCCACCAAGCACTGGAAGTTCAGCCTCGGCGACCTGGAGGTGCGCAAGCAGTGGTCCGACTACCAGAAGGCCTATGAGAACCTGCTCAACGCGACCAGCACACCCTGGGCCCCGTGGACAGTGGTGCCTGCCGACTCCAAAACCCACCGCAACCTGATGATCGCCACTTTGGTGCGCGACACGCTCAAGGCGTTGCCGCTGCGCTACCCGCCCGGAGACAGCGCCTTGCAGGGCTTGCAGGTGACCTGAGCGCACCGCCTGCGTGCGGCAACATTGCGCGCCGTGCCTTTGCAGATTACCCACTGGAGGCATGCATCACTTTCAACCGATTCCCACGTAATGCACAGTGGCTTTGTTGGTGGAAACCCTCTTGGTCATTAGAGCGCCTTGCCCAATGATCTGGAGGTTGTTTTTTTACACAGGAGACTGGTGATGACCGAGAGCAAAAATACCCGTAGACGCAGCCTTTTGAAGGGTGCAGCTGTTGCCGCTGGCGCCATGACGGCACCGATGGTAGCCAAAGCCCAGGCCGGCCCGATCACGATGCGCTGGCAGAGCACCTGGCCCGCCAAAGACATCTTCCACGAGTACGCCACTGACTACGCCAAGAAGGTCAACGACATGACCGGCGGCGACCTGAAGATCGAAGTGCTGCCAGCTGGCGCAGTGGTTCCTGCCTTCGGTCTGTTCGAAGCCGTGTCCAAGGGCACGCTCGACGGCGGTCACGGCGTGCTGGGCTACCACTACGGCAAGCAAAACGCGCTGGCCCTGTGGAATTCCGGCCCTGCTTTCGGCATGGACGCCAACATGGTGCTGGCATGGCACAAGTACGGCGGTGGCGCTGAGCTGCTGTCCAAGCTGTACGCCTCCATCGGCGGCAACGTGCAGTCTTTCCTGTACGGCCCGATGTCCACCCAGCCACTGGGCTGGTTCAAGAAGCCCATCACCAAGTCGTCTGACTTCAAGGGTCTGAAATTCCGTACCAACGGTCTGGCCATTGACCTGTTCACCGCCATGGGCGCAGCCGTGAATGCGCTGCCCGGTGGCGAGATTGTTCCGGCCATGGACCGCGGCCTGCTGGATGGCGCCGAGTTCAACAACGCCACCTCTGACCGTATTCTGGGCTTCCCTGATGTGTCCAAGGTCTGCATGCTGCAGAGCTACCACCAGTGCGCCGAGACCTTCGAGATCATGTTCAACAAGACCAAGTACGACGCGCTGCCAGCCAAGATGAAGGCCGTGATCGCTGGTGCCACCGAGGCTGCATCGGCCGACATGTCCTGGAAAGCCATCGACCGCTACTCCAAGGACTACATCGAACTGCAGACCAAAGACAAGGTCCGTTTCTACAAGACCCCTGACGCGATCCTGCAGGACCAGCTCAAGATCTGGGACGACATCCTGGTCAAGAAATCCGCAGAGAACCCACTGTTCAAGGAAATCGTCGCCTCGCAGCGCGCATTCGCTGAACGTGCCGTCAAGTGGGATCAGGACACCAACGTGAGCCGCCGTATGGCCGTGGGCCACTTCTTCGGCGGGAAGGCCGCACCCAAGAAAGCCTGATTCTTAGGTAGATAATAATCAGCCACCCGGATTTTGTCCGGGTGGCTGATTTCTTTTATGTAAGCGAAAAATGCAACAGCTCCTTCTCACCATCGACAAAATAAGCACATGGGTCGGCCAGGTCTTCGCCTGGCTCATCGTGGCACTCACACTCCTGATCTCGTGGGAAGTTTTCTCGCGCTACATCCTCGACAACCCGCACCCCTGGGCTTTCGACGTGATGAGCATGCTGTACGGCACGATGTTCATGATGGCCGGCGCCTACACGCTGTCCAAGAACGGCCACGTGCGCGGCGACGTGCTCTACGGCTTCTTCCCGCCCCGCCTGCAGGCCGGGTTGGATCTGGCACTCTACATCCTGTTCTTCATTCCTGGCGTCGTGGCGCTGGCCTGGGCTGGCTACAACTTTGCGGCCGAGTCATGGGCCATCAACGAACACTCCAACATCACGGCCGACGGCCCGCCGGTGTACCCGTTCAAGACCATCATCCCGATTGCCGGCGCGATTTTGCTGGCACAGGGTCTGGTGGAAATCGTGCGTTGCATTGTCTGCCTGAAGCAGGGTGAATGGCCCTCGAGAGGCGACGACGTGGAAGAGGTCGATGTCGAAAAACTCAAGGAAATGGTTCACGTGAAAGACGAAGATATTGCGAAGCTGGACGCATTGGTGGTCAAACCGAACGGGGCCCACAAATGAGAAAAGAAGTCTGGTTTGGCCTGACCATCATGGCAGGCGTGGTGCTGGCGGCGTTCATCCTGCTGCCCTCACCTTCCGAAATGACCAACGGCCACCTGGGCCTGTTGATGCTGGCACTGGTGGTCGTGGCCATCATGCTGGGGTTCCCGACCGCCTTCACCCTGATGGGTATGGGCATGGTGTTCGCGTGGATTGCCTACCGAAGTCAGAACCCGGACCTGGCCGTTCAACAAACGCTGGACCTGATGGTGCAGCGAACGTATTCAGTCATGTCCAACGACGTGCTGATCTCGATTCCGCTGTTCGTGTTCATGGGTTACCTGATCGAGCGCGCCAACCTGATCGAAAAGCTCTTCAAGAGCATGCACCTGGCCTCGGCCAGGCTGCCCGGCTCGCTGGCTGTTGCGACCATCGTCACTTGCGCCATCTTTGCCACGGCGACCGGTATCGTCGGCGCCGTGGTCACGCTGATGGGACTGCTGGCACTGCCCGCGATGCTGCGCGCCGGCTACAGCGTGCAGCTGTCTGCTGGCGCCATCACCGCCGGTGGTTGCCTTGGCATCCTGATCCCGCCATCGGTGATGCTGATTGTCTATGGCGCCACCGCTGGTGTCTCCGTCGTCAAGCTCTATGCCGGCGCCTTCTTCCCCGGCATCATGCTCGCCACGCTGTACATCCTCTACGTGAT
>CALSAU010000424.1:0-3033 GCA_943372985.1 Polaromonas sp. YR568
AACTTCGATGCCGTGAGCGGTCTGGCGCAGTGGGGCGACGGCGCCGGCCCCTTGCTGCGTGTGGACACCGCCCTGCTGCGCACCGTGCATGACCTCATCGCCCACGCAGAGCTGGAGCAGCAGACGGCCCTGCAGGCCGATTGGCGCGACCTCGCCGCTGGCCACCGCGAGCATGTGCTGTGGAAAACCGTGCTGCGCTGGAGTGATGGCAAGGTCGTCACACTAGGCGCGCGTCTTTCCAGCGTGCGCGGTGCGGACGGACAGGTCGAACAGGTGGCGGCTTTGCTGGACGTCGAGGCTCCCCATGCCGGCTGACGTGGTGACAACGAGCGCCCCCGATGCCGGGGCAGCAACACTGGACCGCAGCGTGCCGGCGGTGTTCCTGATTCATGGCCTGGGCGGCACGCAGTACGACCTGGGCTCCATGCACAAACGCCTGAAGAACGCGGGCTTCGTCACCCACTCCCTCACCCTGCCGGGCCACGGCACCACGCCTGAAGATCTGGTGAATGTGACGGCCGAGCAGTGGATGGATGCCGTGACTGCCAAGTACCACGAGGTCGCCGCGCAGCACGAGCACTTTCACCTGATGGGCATGTGCATGGGCTCGCTGCTGGCCATTGAGCTGGCCAAGCGGCAGCAGCACACCTGCGGCAAACTGATTGCGCTGGCGCCACCCATTTACATCGACGGCTGGGCCACCGCCTGGTACACGCCGCTGCGCCACCTGGTGTACTGGGTGCCCGGCTTGCAGTCGCGGATGAAGGTTGAGGAAGAAGACCCCTACGGCATCAAGAACGAACAGCTGCGCGCCATCGTCAAGGCCAAGTTCGCACGTGGCGAGGCCTTTCACTACCGCTGGGTGCCGCTGGCCTGCGTGCGGCAGGTGGACCGCCTGCGCCACTGGGTCATGACCAACCTGAAAAGCATCGTCAGCGACACGCTGGTGATTCACGCCCGCGAGGACGAGCTCACCAGCCTGAACTCCGCCAACTTTCTCGTCGAGCAGATCGGTGGCGCAAAGGCACGCATGGTGGTGCTGGAAAACAGTTATCACATGATCTGCGTGGACAATGACCGTGAGCAGGTCGCACGCAGTGTGCTGGAGTTCTTCGGTGCCAGCAGCGCCGCCTCATTGGGCATGGCGGTGGACGACGCAAAGATGAGCCCCGAAGCCTTGCGCGCCTTTGCCAACGAACTGCGCACGCTGCTCGAAGCGGGCGACTTTGCCGGCCTGTTCGGCAAGGGCACGCCCGACATGGCCTGGTTCCAGCCCGGCCACAACAGCACCAGCGGCATTTACCGCGGCAGCAAGGGCCTGCAAAGCCTGCAGCGCTGGGCGCAAGGCCCCGGTGAACTGGGTAGCCCGGTCAAGTTCACCGCCTTCGGCGAGCCGGTGTTCAACGCGGGCATGGCCGTGTGGCCCGCCACGCTGACGGCCGGTTCGCTGCAATCACAGGGCGTGCTGGCATTCGCGGTGCGATCGGGTCGCCTGCTGGACGCGCGTTGGTTCCCGGACGATGTGGCACTGGAAGACGCCAGCTTTGGCGCCCCTGTGGCCGATACCGGACCGTCTGACATTGAGAAAGCCTTTGAAGCCGCAGGCATCGCCGTCAAGACGCTCAGCAAGCCACCCGACAACGATGCACTGCTCGACCTCTATGCGCTCTACAAGCAGGCTACCACCGGCGACGTGACGGGCGACCGACCGGGCATGATGGACATGGTGGGACGCGCCAAATACGACGCGTGGGCCAAACGCCGCGGTGAAACCCGCGAGTCGGCCATGCAGGCTTACACCGCGCTGGTGGACAAACTCAAGAACGCTTGAACGCTCCGTGGAAGGACCGGCAGCACGCCGCCTTCACATGCGTCAGGCAGCCCAGTCCACCAGGCCCGACCACCAGGTGCCCAGCACCACCAGGCCGAACACGATGCGGTACCAGGCAAACGGCACAAAGCTGTTGCTGGAGATGTAGCGCAGCAGCCAGCGCACGCACACCCACGCACTCAGGAACGAAAACACCAGCCCCACCGTGAAGAACGGCAGGTCGGCCATCGACAGCAGCGCGCGCTCCTTGTACAGGCTGTAGGCACCCGCACCGATCAGCGTGGGCATGGCGAGGAAGAAAGAGAAATCAGTGGCCGCCTTGCGCGACAGGCCCAGCAGCATGCCGCCGATGATGGTGGCCCCGCTCCGGCTGGTGCCGGGAATCATGGCCACACACTGCACCAGGCCAACTTTGAGCGCATCCCACACACGCATGTCATCGACATCGTGGATGCGTGCCGCTGCCGGGTTCGCCTGCTGGCGTTTTTCAGCCCACAGAATGATGAAGCCGCCAATGATGAAAGTGCTGGCCACCACGACTGGCGTGAAGAGGTGCGCCTGAATCGCCTTGCCAAACAGCAGGCCGAGAATCACCGCCGGAAAAAACGCCACCAGCACGTTGAGCGAAAAGCGCTGCGCCTTTTCTTCCGTCGGCAAGGCCACCAGGGTGCTGCGGATCTTCTGCCAATACACAATGATCACGGCAAAAATCGCCCCGGTCTGGATGGCGATGTCAAACACCTTGGCTTTCTCGCCACCAAACCCGAGCAGAGAGCCGGCAAGGATCAGGTGACCGGTCGACGAGATCGGCAGGAACTCGGTCAGGCCCTCGACGATGCCCATGATGGCGGCCTTGATCAGCAATACGGTGTCCAACGGGTGCTCCTTTGATGCTCTGGGATTATCGCTTCGAGGAATCAGGGTGATCACCCGTCACAAGCCGCTCTGCGCCCGCAAGCTCTCGGTAAAGCGTCCTACAGGGCCAGGGGCTCCGTCGCGGTGTACTGGACTTTGTCTACACACCCCGAGGAGTCCCGATGAAATCCACCCACAACGTCCTGCTGGCCTGGACCAAGAGCGCCGCCATCACCACCGTCATGGTCACGGGCACCGCCCTGCTGATGACGGCCTGTTCCACCGCCAAGCCGCCTCCAAAAGAGTACAGCCAGGATCGCCTGGACGACCAGATGCTGGTACCCGCG
>CALSAU010000425.1:0-3031 GCA_943372985.1 Polaromonas sp. YR568
TGAGGTCAATGCCCTGCAGACCGCTGAACGTGAACGCAAACGGAATCACCAGCACCACGATCAACAGGCGCAGGCTGTGTGCCGCGGCCACCAGGTCGGTGCGGGCGCCTTCGCGTTCGGCCAGCAACGTCATTTCAGACGCGCCGCCAATGGCCCCGGCAAAGTAGCTGGTCGCGCGTTGCTGGCGCGGTGTGCCGCCGAAGCGCTGTGCATGGCCGCGGTGCAGCCAGCTGCCAAAGGCCCAGCCCAGCGCCAGCGCCCAGGCAATGCCCAGCGCGATGGCCCACCACAGGCTGCCCACCAGGGCCGTGACCTGCGGCGTGAAATACAGGCCCAGCGCCGTGCCGATGGTCCATTGCCCCGCATTGCGCAACGGCCCCCAGCTTTCGGTGGGCGCATTCAGGATGGACGCCAGCGCTGTGGCCAGCAGCGGGCCGATCATCCAGGGAATGGGAGTGCGCAGCAGCACGCACAGCCAGGCGGCGGCCAGTGCAAGCAACAGGGTCAGGGCAACGCGGACAACAAACAGACGGGACATCGGAAGTCCCTTAGTATCCCTTCATGCGCTGTCGATTCGCCGTCATTGCCCTGCTGTTTCTGGCCAGTTGCGCCGGGCCGCGAGAGCACCCCAGTGTGCAGGCGCCGCTGGCCGCGCTGCTGCCTGCAGATGTGCTGCTGGTCGGCGAACAGCACGATGCGCCTGACCATCAGCGCCTGGAGCACGCGCTGATTGACAGCCTGGCCGCGCGTGGTGCGCTGGCGGCGGTGGCCCTTGAAATGGCCGACGCCGGTGCCTCCACTGCCAACCTGTCGCGCCGCGCGGACGAAGCCGACGCTCAGGCCGCGCTGCGCTGGAACGACGCGGCCTGGCCCTGGCGCACCTACGGCCCGGTGGTGATGGCCGCGGTACGCGCCGGCGTGCCGGTGCTGGGCACCAACCTGCCGCGCGAGCGCATGCGCGAGGTCATGGCCGATGCGCGGCTGGACGCGCGGCTTGCACCCGCAGCCCTGCAGGCGCAGCAGCAGGCCATTCGCGACGGCCACTGCGGGCTGCTGCCGGAGGCGCAGATCGCCCCCATGACACGCATCCAGATTGCGCGCGACATCCGCATGGCCCACGCGCTGGAACGCGCGCACCTGCCCGGCAAGACTGTGGTGCTGGTCGCCGGTGGCGGCCATGTACTGCGCGACCGCGGCGTGCCGGTTCATCTGGCGCCAGGCCTTGCGGCCAAGGTACTGCTGTTGCAGGCGGGGCCTGCAACGGGTGATTCAGCGCAGGCAGATCATGTCGTGACGACGCCTGCGCTACCGCCCACCGACTACTGCGCGGGCTTGCGCAAGCAGCTTGCGCCCCGCCCGGCTCAATAGCGCGACTCAAAGCGCTGCTACAGCGCCTGGTGGCGCGCCGCCGCGGGTTCAAACGCACCTGGCTGGCCGTCAAACACCGAACGCAAAAAATCCAGCGCCAGCTCGCGCGTGGCCGCCTTGACCTGCGGGTTCCACTGCGCGCCACCGGTGCCCAGGCGGTCTGTGAACATGCTGTGCGAACCGTCCTTGAACACGGCCAGCGCCTTGCGCGCGCTGCCGGTGGAGGCATATACCGCTGTGCGGTCGTCCACACCCGAGTAATAGCCGGGAATGCGGATGTCATCCGCCGCGGACGTGATGTGCAGCGTGGGCACACGCACATGCGACAGGATCGCCTGCGGATCGGCCTCGCCATAAAACGGCGGGGCCGAAATGACGACCGCCGCGCGGATGCGTGCGTCGGCAAAGTCCATGGGGCGGCCTGCGCGCACCACCTGCGCACCGGCTGCCAGCAGCGCGGTGTTGGCGCCATACGAATGCCCCGCCGCCGCGATGCGCAGCGGGTCGATGCGCGCGGCCAGCTCACCTGCCAGCACGCAGTCCAGCGCAAATGACACGTCGCGCGCACGGTTCATGGCCTCGGCCTCCTGCGCTGCACCCTGCAGGCGGGTGACCAGCTCCAGCGGATTGCCGGCCCACAGGTTGCGGTCGCTGCCGGTGTGCTGCAGGTGCAGCGATGCGTAACCGTTGGCGGCCCAGTATTTGCCCAGGTAGGTATAGCCCTCATGCGAACCACCGAGCCCGTGCGAGAACACGACCAGCGGTACCGGCCCGTCAGCCCGTGCGGGCAGGTACAGCTTGGCCGGCACGGTGCGCTGGCGCGCCGCATCCTGCCATTCAACGTAATGCGATTCGTACAGCGACGCTTGCGGCATGGGCAGCGCGGCGGCCAGCACCGCCTCGCGCCCGGCCATTGCGCCCGGCGGGGCAGAGCCCGCCTGGGCACAGGCGGCCAGCACGGCGGTGGCGGCCAGCGCCGTAGCGAGAAGGAGGCTTCGGTGGATCTTGGACATCGGGCCAGTTTGCAGGCCCAGGATTAGCCAGCCGTGAGCTTGTCGCAAGACCTTTCACCCAACAAGACTATACGGTCATTACAAATACCAACAGGTATTTTATTGAACTGCACAGTACATTTGCGCTGCGTTGCATGCACGGCGCCCGCTGGTGGCAGTTCTGCCAGTGGCTATTTGAATCAAGGAGTTGAACCATGAAAAAGCAGATGATCGCCCTGGCCCTGTCCGCCGCAGCCCTGTCCCCCGCATGGGCAGCCGACATTGTGGACACCGCCGTCAAGGCCGGTTCGTTCAAGACCCTGGCTACCGCCCTGCAGGCCGCGGGCCTGGTGGACACGCTCAAGGGCAAGGGCCCGTTCACGGTGTTCGCCCCCACCGATGAAGCTTTCGCCAAGATCCCCAAGGCCGACCTGGACGCCCTGCTGAAAGACAAGGCCAAGCTGACAGCCGTGCTGACCTACCACGTGGTGCCGGGCAAGGTGATGGCTGCCGACGTAAAGGCCGGCAAGGTCAAGACGGTGCAAGGCAGCGAATTGACCGTGGCCACCGCCGGTGGCGTGAAGGTGGACAACGCCAATGTCATCAAGACCGACATCGTGGCCGACAACGGCGTGATCCACGTGATCGACAGCGTGGTGCTGCCGAAGTAA
>CALSAU010000426.1:0-3026 GCA_943372985.1 Polaromonas sp. YR568
CGTGCAGCCGGGCCGGGCGCGCCTTCCCCCAGCAACATCGACATCGAGCTGCCCTTGCTGATGGAGGCGATCTACCTCAAGTACAGCTACGACTTCCGCGACTATTCCGGCGCTTCGCAAAAGCGCCGGGTGCTGCATGCGTTGTCGCAGCTCGACTGCCCCAGCATCTCGGCGCTGCAGGCGCGGGTGCTGCATGACCCGACCATGTTCCACCAGTTGCTGCAGTACCTGACGATACCGGTCAGCGAAATGTTCCGCGACCCGGGTTTTTTCCTGGCCTTGCGCCAGCAGGTGATCCCGGTGCTGCGCACCTACCCGTCGTTCAAGGTCTGGATCGCCGGCTGCAGCACCGGCGAGGAGGTCTACTCGCTGGCCATCCTGCTGCGCGAAGAAGGCCTGCTGGACCGCGCGCTGATTTACGCCACCGACATCAACCCGGCATCACTCGAGAAGGCGCGCCAGGGCATTTTTTCCATGGGCAGCATCCAGGGCCACACCGCCAACTACCAGAAGGCCGGCGGCCTGCGCGCGTTTTCCGACTACTACACCGCCGCCTACAACGCCGCGATCTTCGACAAGTCGCTGCGCGAGAACATCACCTTCGCCGACCACAGCCTGGCCACCGACAGCGTGTTTTCCGAAACCCAGCTGGTGCTGTGCCGCAACGTGCTGATCTACTTCAACAAGACGCTGCAGGACCGCGCGCTGGGGCTGTTCCACGACTCGCTGAGCCGGCGCGGCTTCATGGGACTGGGCAGCAAGGAAAGCATCGACTTCTCGGCCTATGCGAGCCGCTTCGAGCCGGTGGTCAAGCCCGAGCGGATTTTCCGCAAGCTGTAGGCCGGCGCCATGGACACCCTGAGCACTGCCCAGCAGCACCCGGTCCGCGCCGTGGTGATAGGCGCGTCCGCCGGCGGCGTCGAGGCGCTGCTGAACCTGCTGGGCGGCCTGCCGGCCGGTTTCCGCCTGCCCATCATCGCCGTGCTGCACCTGCCGCCCGACCGCGACAGCCGGCTGGCGGAAATTTTCCAGCACCGGCTGCAGATTGCCGTGCGCGAGGCGGCCGACAAGGAATCGATTGCGCCGGCCACCCTGTATTTCGCGGGTTCGGGCTACCACCTGCTGGTGGAAACCGACCATTCCTTTTCGCTGAGCTGCGAGGCGCCGGTGCATTTTTCGCGGCCCTCGATCGATGTGCTGATGGAGTCGGCCGCCGATGCCTGGGGGCCTGCGCTGGCCGGCATTTTGCTCACCGGCGCCAATTACGACGGTGCTGCCGGCCTGGCTAAAATCAGGCGTCAGGGCGGCATTACGGTGGTGCAGGACCCGGCAGAAGCCCAGGTTCGCACCATGCCCGAAGCAGCCATCCGCAAGCTGCAACCCAGTTTCATCCTGCCGCTGTCCGGCATCCGCAACCTGCTTCTTGAACTGGACCAACATTCATGCTGAATCCCCACAGCGCCAAACTGCTGATCGTGGACGACCTGCCCGAGAACCTGCTGGCGCTCGATGCCTTGATCCGCCAGGACGACCGCGTCATCTTCCAGGCCTCGCGCGGCGAGGATGCGCTGAACCTGCTGCTCGAGCATGACTTTGCGCTGGCCATTCTTGACGTGCAGATGCCCGGCATGAACGGCTTCGAGCTCGCCGAGATGATGCGCAGCACCGAAAAAACCCGCCACGTTCCCATCGTCTTCGTCACCGCGGCCGGCAAGGAATCGAACTACGCCTTCAAGGGTTACGAAACCGGCGCCGTGGACTTCCTGTACAAGCCGCTGGACGTCGAGGCCGTCAAGAGCAAGGTCAACGTGTTTGTCGAGCTCTACCAGCAGCGCCAGGAAACGCGGCGCCAGGTGCATGCGCTGGAAAAAAGCCGCCAGGAGCAGGAAGTGCTGGTGCAGGAACTGCAGGCCACCGAGGCCGAGTTGCAGAACGCGGTGCGCATGCGCGACGACTTCATGTCCATGGTGGCGCATGAGCTGCGCACCCCGCTCAACACCCTGTTCCTCGAGGCCCAGTTGCGCAAGATGCAGCTGGACCGCGGCAACACCGCCTTTTTCGACACCGCCTACCTGCAGAAAATGGTGGCGCGCGACAAGCTGCAGGTGCAGAACATGGTGCGCCTGATCGACGACATGCTGGACGTGACACGGCTTCGCAACAACCGCCTGTCGATACGCCCCAGCGAGGTCAACCTGCCGGCGCTGCTCGAACGCGTGGTCGCCAACCTCGCCAACCAGGCGGCCTCCACCGGCAGCAGCATCACGCTGCATGCCGCGCAGCCGCTGGTCGGGCACTGGGACGAGTTCCGCATTGAACAGGTGGTCATCAACCTGCTGACCAATGCCCTGCGTTACGGCGAGGGCAAACCCGTCGATGTGCGCATGACACCGCTGCCCGAGGGTGTGCGCATCGACGTGCGCGACAAGGGCCGCGGCATCTCGGCCGCCGACCAGAAACGCATCTTCGGCCAGTTCGAACGCGCCGTCTCGCGCGACAGCGACAAGACCGGCGGCCTCGGCCTGGGCCTGTACATCACGCACCAGCTGGTGCAGGCGCATGGCGGCAGCATCGAGGTGGAAAGCCAGCCCGGCGAAGGCTCGGTGTTCACGGTGCGGTTGCCGTTGCAGCCGCCTGTGGAGCCGGCTGCGGACTGAGCAAGCCCATCGCTTGTCATCCCGGACTGGATCCGGGATCCATGTTTGCTGACTACTTCAGCTCTTCGTCTCTTGTAGGTCGCCAGCAAGCCGGGGGTTGCCCGGCGGCAACTCACTTTTCTTTGTCTCGCCAAAGAAAAGTAAGCAAAAGAAAGGCGACCCTACTGTCTGCGTCCCCTCTTCGCTGTCGCTGCGAGGGGCAACCTGTGGTGCTCGTCAAAAGCGGGGTCTTGCTCGAACTCGCTTCGCTCAGACAATCGCAAGCCCTGATCCGCTTTTGCCTGCGCTCCTCGGCGCATACAGAAGGGTGGGGAAGAACGAATGCGGGGACAAAAATCCGGAGACGAATGCGCGCGAAGCGCGCATTCG
>CALSAU010000427.1:0-3016 GCA_943372985.1 Polaromonas sp. YR568
CGCGCTTGGCATCCGCCGTATTCATGGTCAGGTTCCGGGACAGGCGCCAGGCGGCGCAATGAACAAAGGGGCAAGATGGGCTGAACCCACGGCGCCGGGATCAACCTTCTGGTTTCGCGGCGCTAGCCCCCGTCGACAGGGGCATGGCCTTCCAGCCACTGACGGCCATTGTAACGCAGGCCCCAGCTGGCAAGCGCCTGGCGGATGTCGTTTGGCAGCGCAGCCACAAATGCCATGGGGGCGCCGGTCATGGGGTGGGCAAAGGCCAGGCGAAATGCGTGCAATGCCTGGCGTACCATGCCCGCGGCGGGCACGCCACCATAGGTCTCATCAGCCACCAGTGGATGACCAATGGACGCCATGTGCACACGGATCTGATGGGTACGGCCAGTGTGGAGCGTGCACCTGACCCAGCAACCGTCCTGTGCGCTTTCAAGCAATTCGAAATCCGTGCGCGCGGCCTTGCCGCCCTGGCGTTCCAGGTCCACCACGGCCATGCGCAGGCGGTTGCGCGGGTCGCGGCCTATGGCGGCATCGACCTGCCGGCGTGCGCCGCCCATCCAGGGGCGGTGTGCCAGCGCCACATACTGGCGGCTGACATCGCGCGCCGCAATCAATTGCACCAGCGCGTCCATCGCCGCGCGCGTGCGGGCCACCACCATCAGGCCGCTGGTGTCCTTGTCCAGCCTGTGCACGATGCCAGCGCGCGGCAGCAACCGTGCTTGCGCATCGCGCGCCAGCAGGCCGTTCAGCAGCGTGCCCTGCCAGTTCCCTGGCGCCGGGTGAACGACCAGACCGGCGGGCTTGTTGATCACGCAAAGGTGTTCGTCCTCGTACACCACATCCAGCGCCATGGGTTCCGGCAGGAATGCCTGGCTCTGGGGCGTGGGCCGCAACTCGATTTCGCCGCGGTCGCCGGCCTTGACGCGGGCAGACGTCTTGATGGCTGGCTTGCCGTTCAAGGTGACGGCGCCCGCTTCAATCAGTTGCTGAAGGTAGCTGCGTGAAAACTCCGGCGCCAGCGCCACCAGCGCACGGTCCAGCCGCTGGCCGTGCAGCGCCGCGCTGATGAGCAGCGGGCGCAGTTCAGCGTCCGGCCCCGCTTCCGCAGGGTCGTCAGGCAGCTCCGCGGCAGCGTGCGCGGGCAGGTCCGTCGATATAATCGTTTTGAGTTGTTCCAAGAAAGTTGCCACTGATGCCTAGCGCCAAATTATCGGTCGTCCCCCGCCTGCTGCTGGCGGGTGCAGTGGCAGTGCTGTTGCAGGCCTGCTCTTCCACCACCGCGGACCCGACCGGAGCCTGGAGCCCCAACAAGATTTACGCCGAGGCCAAGGCCGAGCTGGACGGCGGCGCCTACGACAAGGCCATCCCGCTGTTCGAAAAGCTCGAAGGCCGCGCGGCCGGCACGCCGCTGGCCCAGCAGGCCCAGCTGGAGCGGGCTTATGCTTATTACAAGTCCAACGAGCAGGCGCAGGCCATCTCGACACTGGACCGCTTCATCAAGCTGCACCCGGCCAGCCCTGCCCTGGATTACGCGCTGTACCTCAAGGGCATCGTCAACTTCAACGACAACCTGGGGCTTTTCTCGTTCGTGTCGCGCCAGGACCTCTCCGAGCGCGACCAGAAGGCCGCCAAGGAATCGTTCGAGGCTTTCCGCGAACTCGCCACACGTTTTCCCGATTCCCGTTACACCCCGGACGCGCGCCTGCGCATGACCTATATCGTCAACTCGCTGGCTCAGTATGAGGTGCATGTGGCCCGCTATTACTTCAGCCGCGGCGCTTATCTGGCTGCCATCAACCGGGCGCAGTCTGCGCTGGCGGATTACCGGGATGTGCCGGCCCTGGAAGAAGCCCTGTACATCATGGTTCGTTCCTACGATGCGTTGGGTATGACCCAGCTGCGCGATGACGCACGCCGCGTGATGGAGAAGAACTACCCCCGCAGCGAGTTCATGGGCAGCGGCTTCAAGACCAACCAGAATCCATGGTGGAAGTTCTGGTAGCCGCCAGGCTGTCCAGCAACTCGTCAAATTCCGCCGCTGACGCGAGCCTGCGCATGGGTGGCAGCGCCGCCAGCAGCCTGCGGCCATAGCCCATGGTAGCCAGGCGTGTATCGCACACCACCAGCACACCCTGGTCAGATTCGCGCCGGATGAGACGCCCGGCACCTTGCTTGAGCGCGACTGCGGCTTCAGGCACAAAATAATCATTAAACGGGCTGCGGCCACCGGCTTCGAGCCGGCGGGTTCGCGCCTCGACCAGCGGGTCATTGGGCGGGGGAAAGGGCAGCTTGTCGATGATCACGAGCTGGAGCGCGTCCCCGGGTACATCGACACCTTCCCAGAACGATGCCGAGGCCACCAGCACACAGCCCGCACGCCCCTGCCCCGCGCCTTCCCGAAAGCGATCGATCAGGCGCCGCTTGGGCCATTGGCCCTGGACCAGCACCTCGACCTCGCCGGAAGCCTCGAAACGCGTCTGCAGCGCCTCACCAATGGCGCGCAGAGCCCTCAGTGTGGTGGTCAGCACCATGGTCGCCCCGCCCAGGCGCTGCACAGCATCACCCGCAAGCCGCGCAACCTGCGCGCTGTGGGCAGGGTCGTTGGGCTTGGGCAGCTCGCGCGGCACATACACAGCGGCCTGGCTGGCGTAATCGAACGGACTTTCGACCTGCAGGATTTCTGCTTCGGTCAGCCCGCATGGCTCGGTAAACCAGCGCAGGCGAGCGTCATCGCCCAGCGTGGCTGAAGTGAATATCCAGGACCGCCGCGGTTCGCCCGGGGCAGGCGGAGCGTCTTCGCGCAGGATTTTGCTGCGCACAGCGCTGGCAATGTCCAGCGGCGACTCGATCAGACGCAGCTGGGACCCGGCATCGACCCAGCGCACCGAGCCCGCCGCGCACGCGCCGGCAAACTGCCCGGCGCGCTGCGCCAGGCCGGCCGCGCGCTCGTGCAGGCGCACAAAGTCGGGAGCGATTTCGCTGACCATGTCCAGCGCGGCCATGGCGTCGTTGC
>CALSAU010000428.1:0-3016 GCA_943372985.1 Polaromonas sp. YR568
ACTTCGGTCAGGAAGTCAGCACCGTCGAGCGCCGTGACGATGGCCGCTTCTTTGTTGAAACCTCCAAAGGCACCCAGTTTCTGACCCGCACCATCTTCATCGCCGCTGGCGTGGGCGCGTTCCAGCCCAAGCTGCTGCGCGTTGATGGCCTGGAGAAGTTTGATAACACCCAGCTGTTCTACCGCGTCAAGAACCCGGCCGACTTTGCAGGCAAAAACCTCGTCATCGTCGGCGGTGGCGACTCCGCCCTTGACTGGACGCTGAACTTCGTCGCTGAAGGCCCGAACAAGGCCGAAAGCGTGATCCTGGTGCACCGCCGCGACGGCTTCAAGGCGGCGCCGGCGAGCGTCGCCAAGATGCGCGAGTTGTGTGATGCCTATGAAATGCAGTTCATCGTGGGCCAGGTCACCGGCTACGACGAGAAAGACGGCAAACTCACCGGCGCCAAAGTCACCGGCGCCGACGGCGTGACCCGTGTGGTACCGCTGGATGTGCTGATGGTGTTCTTTGGCCTGTCGCCCAAGCTCGGACCGATTGCCGACTGGGGACTTGACATCGAGCGCAAGCAGCTGATGGTGGACACCGAGAAGTTCTCGACCAACATCCCCGGCATTTTTGCGGTGGGCGACATCAACACCTACCCCGGCAAGAAGAAGCTGATTCTGAGTGGCTTCCACGAGTGCGCGCTGGCCGCTTTTGCCGCCGCGCCCTTCATCTTCCCGGACAAAAAGATCCACCTGCAGTACACCACCACCAGCCCGAAGCTGCACAAGGTGCTGGGTGTGGAGTCTCCGGTGTTCGATTGATTCGCGTACCTCTCAGGACAGCAAGAAAAAGCCCGCTGCATGCGGGCTTTTTTGTGTCTGGAGTGTGTTGCGGTTGGCCGGACTACAAGGGCAGTAATCGGGAAGGTACCGGCGCAAAGCCATGGTTCAAGGGACCGCCGCCAGCACCGGTGCGCACCGCAGCGCCAGCCGTGAGTGCACCCCGAACATAGGTCCGTGCCGCCTCGACGGCTTCCAGCAGCGCTGAGCCTGTGGCCAGATGCGCTGCAATCGCCGATGACAGCGTGCAACCTGTGCCGTGGGTATTGGGCGTGTCGATGCGTGGGGCGCGCATCCAGTGCACGGTGCCGTCACCCAGCACCAGCACATCGCAGACCTGCTCGCCGGCCAGATGCCCGCCCTTGACCAGCACCGCACGGGCCCCCATGCCCAGAAGCTTCAGCGCTGCCGCCTGCAGGTCAGCCTCAGTCGTCAGCGCGCGACCCACCAGCAGGGCTGCCTCATCCAGATTGGGTGTGATCACCTCGGCACGCGGAAACAGCTCCTTCACCAGCACCGCAATCGCCGGTTTGTCAATCAGCACCGCACCGCTGGTGGCCACCATCACCGGGTCCAGCACCACATGGGGCAGACCATAGCGATCAATCGCCTCTGCCACGGTTTGCACAATTTCAGGCGAATGCAGCATGCCGATCTTGACGGCATCAACACCGATGTCTTCCACCACCGCATCGATCTGGTCGCGCAGCATGGCGGGTGGCGTGCCATGAATGGAACGAACACCCACGGTATTCTGGGCCGTCAGTGCCGTGATCGCCGTCATGCCGTAGCAGCCCAGGGCTGCGAACGTCTTCAGGTCCGCCTGGATACCGGCACCACCGCCGCTGTCAGAGCCGGCAATGGAAAGAACACGGGGATATTGGAAAGACGGGACGCTCATGGACAGGCTTTCAAGTTGCCCAGAGTTTACGCAAGCAGCAGGGCCCGCTGTTCGGCAGGGGGTTTCTACAATCTGCGCATGCTGCTGTCTCAACATTCCTGCTGGAGGATCTGCCCGTGACACAATACTGGCTGATGAAATCCGAACCCGGTGAATGTTCGGTCGATGACGCGCTGGCCGCGCCACGCAGCACCGTGCCGTGGGTGGGTGTGCGCAATTACCAGGCCCGCAACTTCATGCGCGACGCCATGCGTGTGGACGACGGCGTGCTGTTCTATCACTCCAGTTGCGCCGAGCCCGGCATTGTGGGCATCGCGCGGGTGGCGTCCACGCCCTACCCGGACCCGACCCAGTTTGACCCCCAGTCGCATTACCACGACCTGGCCTCCAAACCCGACGCGCCGCGCTGGATGCTGATCGATGTGCAGGTGATCCACAAAACCCGCAACCTGACGCTGCCAGAGCTGCGCACCAACGAGGCGCTGCAGGACTTGGTCGTGCTGCGCAAAGGCAATCGCCTGTCGATCACGCCGGTCGAGGCAAAGCACTGGCACCTGATCTGCAAAATCTTAGGCATCGAATAAAATCAGGCGAACGGGCGACTCGTCCCGCCTGCCCACCTCTCTCCACATGACCCCCTTCCACACAGATCGCATCACGGCCGCATTCAGGCGCGCCGTAGCATGACACTCCTTCAGACTGCGCTCTTCCTGCTGTGCGTGGCGCTGGCCACCGCCGCGCAAAACCTCAGTGGCTTTGCCTTCGCACTCATCCTGCTCGGGCTGGCGGGCGTGCTGCAACTGGCACCGCTGGCTGACCTCGCCAATGTGGCAACCGTGCTGGCACTGGCCAATGCCCTGGTCGCGCTGCGCCGGTCAGGTCGCACGCTGGACAAACCAGCCTTCCATGACATCGCGCTGGGAAGCGTGCCCGGCATTCTGGCGGGCGTGGTGCTGCTGGGCTGGCTGGGCACCAACGTCACGCTGGTGCTGCGGCTGCTGCTCGGGATCACCGTGGTGGTGTGTGCGGCGGTGGTGCTGCGCCAGACGGCTGCTTTGCAGCAACGCTCGTCCCGCAGGTCGTTTGCGCTCTGGGGTGTGTTGTCGGGGTTGCTGACCGGTCTGTTCGCCACCGGCGGCCCGCCGCTGGTGTATCAGTTGTACCGCCAGCCGATGGGGCTGAAGACGATACGCGACACCCTTGTGGCGGCGCTGGCAGTCAGCGCACTGATGCGCCTCGCACTGGTGCTGGTCAGCGGGCAGTTCAGTGGGAATGCACTGAGGATGTGCCT
>CALSAU010000429.1:0-3009 GCA_943372985.1 Polaromonas sp. YR568
GGGGATGTCTTCAGACACGCGATGCTTTGGCGGCTCTTCAATGACCAGGCGGCAACCCATGGCCGACACCATGCGGGCGATCTGGTCGTAGGCCGTGACTTCGGGGGCTGCCTCAATACGGGCAATGCGCTTCTGGCTGACGCCAAGCATCTGGCCCAGTTGTGTTTGCGTCAGCCCGCGTGACTGGCGCAGCGTGCGCAGGATCGTGCGCAGCTGTTGGGGGGTATCTACCGGGTACATGGGTTACACCTTGAAAGTAGTTAACCCAATTTACTCCCGAAAGATAGTTAAGTCAAATAACTCCTTAAAAGGAGTTTATTGGACGCGTCAGAGCAGCGACCGCCCAAACAGGCTGAACAGCCTTTCCCAATGCCGCTCCGCCCCCGCCTGGTGGTAAATGCCTGTGCGGTTGGGGAACACAAAGCCGTGCTCGGTGCCCGGGTACCACTCCACGCGGTGGGGCGTGCCGGCGGCCTGCAGGGCCGATTGCAGCGTGGTGATGTCTTCGGGCGACGCCCATTTGTCGGTCTGGGCGCAGCCGATGTAGGTGTCGCACACAATGCGCGGCGCCATCAGGTGGGGCGAATCAGGCTGGGCTGTGACCATCAGCGCGGGGTGAAACGCCGCAATGGCGCTGATGCGCCCGGGGTAGGTGGCCGCGGCCGCCATTACAAACGGCCCGCTCATGCAGTAACCCACGGCGCCGATGCGGCTGGCGTTGGCGGCGGGCAGGGCGTCCACAAAGTCCAGCATGGCCTGGGTGTCTTGCGCCACCAGCGCGTTGGTCAATGAATACATGTGCCCCATCATCTCGGTCATGGCGGGCTCCACGCGTTCGCGCAGCCAGAAATCGCGCGTGCGGCGGTAATACAGGTTGGGCAGCACCACGCAATACCCCACAGCGGCCAGGCGCCGCGCCATGTCGTGCAGCTCTTCGCGCTTGCCTAAAGCGTCCATGTAAAACAGCACCACAGGGTGCGGGCCGCCCTCTTCAGGGTGCACCACAAAACTGTTCATGGCGCCGTCGGCGGTGGGGATGTCTATGTGCAGCTCGATCATGCGCGGCAGCGTAGCAGTTTGACGTCGGTATGGCTATGCTGTGCAAACTTGCGATTGCCATGAACCACATGACTCCCCTCACTACCCCTGAAACCCAAAACCAAAAAGATCCAACCGTCGCCCCCGCGCAGCGGCAGCAAAAGGCGTTGGCCGAGCTGGAGGCTTGGAGCCAGGCTGCGGCCCAGACCGCAACACCAGCAGCAGTGGCATTGACCGAGCAAGAAATTGTTGACCTTTGTGCGCGAATCCCGCTGAGCGTGTTTGCCAGCAGTTAAAGACCCGCAGATGACCCCCCTGACCTACACCATCGCCCCCGACATCTTCACCCAGCACCCCGGCTACTGCCGTGGCGTGGTGGTGGCCCGGGGCTTTACCAACGGCCCCAGTGCCCCGGCCGTGACGGCGCTGCTGCGCGAAGCAGAAGCCGCGCTGCGCCAGCGCATCACCGGCAACGTGGCCGAGGTGCCCGAAATCGCCGCCTGGCGCGAGGCCTACCGCCGCTTTGGCGCCAAGCCGTCAGAACACCGCAGCGCCATCGAGGCGCTGGCGCGCCGCGTGCTCAAGCCCGACAACCTGCCCGCCATCAACACGCTGGTAGACATAGGCAACCTGGTCTCCATCAAATACCTGCTGCCCGCCGGCGCGCACCCCACAGATG
This sequence comes from Polaromonas sp. YR568, assembly GCA_943372985.1. GTDB lineage: Bacteria > Pseudomonadota > Gammaproteobacteria > Burkholderiales > Burkholderiaceae_C > Polaromonas. Next base: position 1,718 of record CALSAU010000429.1, read on the forward strand.
CGCTGCAGCACGGCGTGACCCTGCGCCTGGCCCAGGCGGGCGACAGCTTTGCCCCGCCCGACGGCAGCCCGGTGGAAACGCCGCCCGTGGGCGAGGTGGTGCTGGCCGACGGCGCCAGTGTGTTGACTCGCCGCTGGACGTGGCGCCAGGCCGCCAACACCCAGACGTTGCCCGACACCCAAGGCGTGTTCTTCAACATCGACGGCCTGCCGCCAATACACCGCGACGACGTGCAAGCCGCCACCGCCGAAGTGGCCGCGCTGGTGCAGGCCCACTGCGGCGGCGAGGTGCTGGCGGTGCTGCTGGATGCGCGCAACCCCGGCTTCAGCCTGGGCGGCTGATAGAACGCAGGAAAGAACGCACGAACCTTGGCGCCCACCTGCGCGAGAATGCGAAACATTGCCCATACCCCCCAGAAATACAGAGACCATGCCCATCCAATTTGCCGACCGCCTGAACAACGTAGAAACATCCGCCATCCGTGAGCTGTTCAAGCTGCTGGGCAAGCCCGGCATCATCAGCTTTGCGGGCGGGTTCCCCGACAGCGCCATGTTTGACGTGGCCGGCATCAAGGAGGCCGTCAACCAGGCCCTGGCCGACGAGCCCGGCGGCGCGCTGCAATACGGCGCCACAGAGGGCTACAACCCCCTGCGTGAACAGCTGGCCGCCTTCATGGCGACCAAGGGCGTGAAGGGGCTGAACCCCGACGGCCTGATCGTCACCACCGGCAGCCAGCAGGCGCTGGATCTGCTGGGCAAAACCCTGATCAACCCCGGCGACAAGGTCATTGTGGAAGGCCCCACCTTTCTGGCCACCATCCAGTGCTTTCGCCTGTATGGGGCAGACATCATCACCGCGCCCATCGACGGGCAGGGCGTGCAGACCGACACGCTGGAGGCACTGATCGCAGAGCACAAGCCGAAGTTTGTGTATTTGATCCCCACATTCGGCAACCCCAGCGGCGCGCTGCTGAGCCTGGAGCGGCGCAAGCGCGTGCTGGAGCTGGCCGTGAAATACCAGACCCTGGTGGTGGAAGACGACCCGTATGGCGACCTGTACTTTGGTGACGCCCCGCCGCCCAGCATCTATGCGCTGAGCGACAGCGTGCCCGGCAGCCGCGAGCTGCTGGCCCACTGCGGGAGCATGAGCAAAGTGCTGAGCCCCGGCCTGCGCGTGGGCTGGATGATTGCCCCGCCCGAGCTGCTGGCAAGGGCCACGATGTGCAAACAGTTCAGTGATGCCCACACCAGCACATTTGCCCAGGCCACCGCCGCCCAGTACCTAAAGGCCGG